>CAYTXB010000107.1:0-2510 GCA_964440895.1 uncultured Dehalococcoidales bacterium | reverse complement strand
GCATCAGTCCTTTCTCGAACTTCGGGGTCTAAGCCTGCTTGTTCAGCTAATCCGCCAGCATTATCTGCAACAGGGCCATAGGCATCAGTAGATAATGTTATTCCTAATGTTGATAACATCCCAACTGCAGCTAAACCAACACCATACAATCCTGCAAAATGATGTGATATTAATACTCCAATTACCACACATATTGCTGGTATAGCGGTGCTGTATAGTCCAACAGAAATTCCAGCAATAATATTTGAAGGGTGACCAGTTAAAGATTGTTTTGATATCCATTTAACTGGAAAATACTCATAAGATGTAAAATATTCAGTTGCTGTTCCTATTACTTGGCCAACAACAAGCCCTGTTATGAGGATGTATATTAGTTCAAAAGGAACATTTAAAAAGCTTCCAGAACCTGCTACAGCTCCTCCAATAAGAGTTAATATTGCTGCTGAAAAAATACCTATTCTAAAACTCCACAATAAAGAATTCATAGATGCATTTGCCTTAGTCCTAACTAAAAATGTTCCTATTAAAGAAGCTATTATTCCTATGCCGCTAATTATTAATGGCAACATTATTAGCTTGTCATCGCCAGGAGAAATATTTAATTTCGGAACTCCAATAAATATGGCCAAGGAAATAGTTGCAATTAAAGACCCTGCATAAGACTCAAATAAATCAGCACCCATTCCGGCTACATCACCAACATTATCACCAACATTATCGGCAATTGTGGCAGGATTTCTTGGGTCATCTTCTGGTATCCCAGCTTCAACTTTTCCTACTAAGTCAGCCCCAACATCTGCAGCCTTAGTGTAAATACCTCCGCCAACTCTTGCAAAGAGAGCTATTGAAGATGCTCCAAAGCCAAAGCCAGCTATAATTGATGGAGACTCGAATAATAGCCACATTACTGTAACTCCTAATAAGCCAACTCCCACCACAGTCAATCCCATTACGCTTCCAGTATTAAAAGCAACTCTAAGAGCCTTATTAAGACCTTCTTCAGCAGCTTCAGCAGTTCTAGAATTACCTCTAACAGCAATATTCATGCCCACAATTCCTGCAATTGATGAACCAATTGCACCAACTAGATATGCAACAGAAGTCCATGGTTTATTCCAATCTGTATCAGATGAATTAAATTTATTAAAAACATCTCCATCAACAACAACCCATAATACTGCAAACATCGAAAGAACAAATATTGTTAATATTGCATATTCCCTCTTTAAGAAAGCCGCCGAACCTTCTTGGATTAAGCCAGCTATTTCAGATAATTCTTGATTTTTTACTTTTCTTTTAACTACATTCCAAAAGAAATAAGTTGCAACAATTAATCCAATTATCGCTGATAATATAACTACTAAATACGAATACGACATTTATTCCTCTTTTCTTTCTATCTTTTTCATAAAAGTTTCAATTTTTTCTTCAAGTTGATTCCTTTGTAAAGCTATTGTAATGTCTCCCCGTGTTCTTTCCACTACACTTCTTAATTGATCTGTGGTCCTTCTTAAGCCCTGAGTAACTCCTTCTGGATAATCAACTGATTCCAACAAATCAACCACCTCATTCATCACCTGAAGATAATTTTCTGATTCAGTAAGATTATTTTCTCTGATGCTATCTAGCGAAGTTCTTCTTAACTCGCTTGCTGCTTCTGCCATGCCTTTTAAAATAGAGCTTGGAGAAAAGAGTTCCATTTTAATTTTTGATATCTTGTACCCAGAAACAAAAGATAGAAAGAAAATAGCTTCACATAATTCCTTTTCCCCATCTAGAAAAAAAGTAGTATTAATATCTGACGAATATTTTTTTATTTTTTTTTGGGAAGAATTTAACTTTTTTAAACCTTCATTAATCAATGATTCTGATGATTTAAAATCTTTTCTTTGCGCTGATCTTATGGATCTTGAAGAAATGCCAATAATTTCCCTTGATAAAGAAAGGCCTATTTCTCTAGATAGATGTATTTTTTTAAACTTAGCGTTAACTTCGCTAGTAATTTTTTTTATATTGTATGATTTATTTTTTTGCATGATTTTGAATAATTTCTTTTATTTTATTTGCCTCTTTAGTAGGATTTTTTGCTAAAACTATTGAGCTTGATATACAAATTGAATCTGCTCCAGCGTTTAATACTTTAATTACTTTGTCCCTAGATATCCCGCCTATGCCTACAATCTGCTTTTTTATATTTATTTCTTTTAGCCTGTTAATAACACTTAACGACGATGGTATTGTATCTTTTTTGGAGTTTGTTTCAAACAAACTTCCAACAGCGATATAGTTAGTTGATAATTTTTCTGACTCCATACATTCTTTTACAGTGGCATTAGAATTACCAATTATGAAATTTTCAGGAAAAATTTTTCTGCATTTTTCTACTGGCATGTCATTTCTTCCAAGGTGTATTCCATGAGGCATAACTTCTAGGGCTTCTTCGACCCTATCATTAATAATAAAAGTTTTATTATTTTCTAAGCACATTTTTTTTATAGTCAAGGCTTGAT
>CAYTXB010000106.1:0-2521 GCA_964440895.1 uncultured Dehalococcoidales bacterium | reverse complement strand
TAAATAATCCTTACATACTTACTCACAATAAAAAAATAAATACAGTTAATGTTGTTGATCAAGTAATAAATGATTTAGAAAGTAAAATTGAATTCCTTAAAAAAAAGGGAATAGCAAGGGAAAGGATAATTATTGATCCTGGTTTTGGTTTTAATAAAACTGTGAATCAAAATATCGAGCTCCACAATAACTTTAAAAGTGAAAAATTTGATAACCTCCCTATATTAGTTGGTACTTCAAAAAAATCTTTTCTTGGCGAGATATCGAAAAATAAAGATATAAGCTCTCGTACAGAAATATCTATTGCATCTGCTTTAGATTTAAAGAATAAAGGGGCTAATATTTTTAGAATGCACGATGCAGTGCTATTTAAAAAAATTATAAATTATTTAGAGTTACTAAAATAATGGAAAATATAATTATTTCTATAGGCTCCAATTTAGGGGACAGAAAAAAATTCTTAGAAAAATCTATATATCTGCTTTCAAAAAGACTCAAATTAATTGACCTTTCTTCAATTTACGAAACTAAAGGGTTTGGGGTAGATGATCACCCTGATTATCTAAATAGGGTAATTTTCTTTAAAACAAATATTTCATTTTTCAGCTTACTAAATTACACAAAAAAAATTGAAAAAAAGTTAGGGAGATTTAATAAAAATGACCTAACCCCTAGGGTAATTGATATCGATATTATTTTTTATGGTGAAAAAAAAATATTTAGAAAGAATTTAACCTTGCCTCACAAAGAATTTAGTCAGAGACCATTTGTTATTGTCCCTTTTTATGAAATAGACACTAAGCAAAAAAATCAGTTATCTAAAAAATTTAAAATTTTTTTAAAAAAACATAAAGATTTAAATTTTTTTTTAAGAGATATTATTCAAAAGGTCAGCAAGTAAAAATATTAAAACGCCCCAAATTGAAAAAGAATTATACCCTAAAATCCATTCTTTCCATCTGTTCTTGTATTTAGGATAGCCAGTATTTCTAAACTGCCAAATTCTAAATAAAATCCCTATGCTTATTAATATTTTTATTCCCAATATGATCGCATAACTCGTGTCAGTTTGAACGAGAGATAATTTTTGAATAGTCATTATTATTCCAGTCAAGAAAATAATTATCATTGATCCATTTACAATTTCTCTTAAGGTAGATGAAATGATTACAAAGACTTGGCCCGAATTACTTAAAATTTTAAATTCATTATTTATTGTTATCCCTATCATAAATACACATCCGCCTATCCAAAGTGAAGCTGAAATAGCATGTAATAAATTTATTATAAATATTAAAAATTCCATCTATTTTTTTATTTTTTCAAGTTGCTCAATAAGGTTTTCTTCGTCTAAATAACCAGTCCATTTCTTGGAAAGTTTATGATTTTTATCAAAAAAAAGAGTTGTGGGGAAGCCCAAAACGTTAAAATCTTTTACTAATTCTCCTTTTTCATCGTAGATATTTTGGTATTCAATATTGAACTTTTTTATCAAATTTATTGAATCCTCTTTCTTGTCTACAAGCGAATTGTGAACAACGCCTAAAAATTTTATATTTTTTAAATTTTCATTGTGATACTTAACTAAAGTTGGCAATTCTTTTGCGCAAGGAGGGCAGGATGGGTACCAAAAATTAATTATCATTGGCTCTCCTTCAAAGTCTTCAGATCTAAATTCTCCTCCCTCAATTAATTCTGCTTTGAATGGCAAAGGAGTTTCATTGGAATTGTTGCATCCTAAAATTAAAAAAATAAATAAAAGAATAAGTTTTAAATTAAAAACTTGTAAGCATTTTTGAAATTTCTTTTTCAATGTCATCAATACTGACCCTTATTTGCTTCATTGTGTCTCTATGTCTAAGTGTAACGCAATTATCCACTTCAACTGTATCGAAATCAATTGTTAAACATATTGGAGTTCCAATTTCATCTTGCCTTCGATATCTCTTACCAATACTTTGAGTGTTATCAAATTGTGTTCTAAATTTACTTTTAAGTTGTTTATATATTTTTTCGCTTATTTCAGATAATTTTTCATTTTTGCTCAAAGGTAAAACTGCAACTTGGACAGGGGCTATTTGGGTCTTAAATTTTAAAACAGTTCTTTTATCTCCATCAATTTCCTCTTCGTTATAAGCATCACATAAAATTGCTAAAACTGTTCTGTCAGCCCCCATTGCAGGCTCTATAACATATGGAATGTATCTTTCTTTAGTATTTTCATCAAAATAGCTCAAGTCCTTGCCACTTTTTTCTGAATGGCTTTTTAAATCATGGTCACTTCTGTTATTTATTGTTTCTAGCTCACCCCACCCCCAAGGAAAATTATATTCAATATCTAATGCAGCTTTTGCATAATGAGGCTTTTCATCATCAGTGTGAGCTCTTTGCCTTAATTTGTCTTCGCTTAAGCCTATATTTATGAACCAATCATTACTAAAATTTATCCAATATTTAAACCATTCATCTGCCTTATCAGGTTCACAGAAAAATTCCATTTCCATTTGTTCAAATTCTCTTG
>CAYTXB010000105.1:0-2524 GCA_964440895.1 uncultured Dehalococcoidales bacterium | reverse complement strand
TCAACGCCAGGAGTTTTATCAAAGATCAAATTTCTCCAGCTTAATTCTTCAGTAAACTTCATTTGAATTATCTTTCATAATTTTTTAAATCTTTATTCATTTGAATAACAAGATCTTCCTCATTATCAAATTTTATTTGTTCTCTAATAAAATCTATAAATACAATTTTAAGTTTTTGATTATAAATATTTTTATTAAAATCTATTATATATGTTTCCACAGTTTTTAATTCTTCATTAAAGGTTGGATTATTCCCAATACTAGTAATCGAGTTATATGATTTATTTCCTAAAACTGAAATAGTCTTGTATATTCCATCTTTTGGTATCACAATTTCTTTTGAAAAATTTAAATTGGCTGTTGGGTATCCTAATTCCCTTCCTAATTTTTTTCCTTCTACAATATTTCCTTCCATAAAATATTTATTTGTTAAATTTTCATTTACTTCTTTGAAATTTCCATTAAAAATTTGTTTTTTTATTTCACTGCTTGAAATCTTTTTTTTATTACTTTCTTTTATTTCAATTGATTTTAGATTTGCATCAAATTTTAATAATAGATCACTAAGCCCATTTTTTTTACCAATTTTATCTTTACCAATAGTAGTATCTTCACCTACAACTAATACTTTTAATTTTAAATATTTTTTTAATAAGCTTACGAATTCATTAGCTTTTAAGCTTTTAATAGAATCATCAAAATCTATGGATATTATTTCTTTAATCCCTAAGTTTTCTATGAGCTTCTTTTTAGTTCCTGTTTCGTATATAGATTGAATAGGGTCATTATTTATTATTTCTTTGGGAGATTTGTTAAATGTTATTACTACTGGGATTAAATTTAGATTATTCTTTAATTGATTGAAAACGATTTCATGGCCTTTATGCACTCCATCAAAAGTTCCAATAGTTATAATTGACTCAGTTTTTTGAGAATGCTGCCTGATAACATCTATTGATTTCACTACTTAAATTATTAGGATTCTAATTTTTTATCAGCTTCAGTAATCAACTCAACAGTTTCTTCCCAATTAATGCATGGGTCAGTAATAGAAACTCCATATTTTAAATTTTTTGGATCTTCAAGTTTTTGATTACCTTCATGTAGGAAGCTTTCTAGCATTAAGCCAGCAAGCCCAGGTGTTGCATTATTTGCTTTTTGCCTTACCAGCTCTCTGAAAGAAATATTCATTTTTTTATGATCTTTTCCGCAATTTGCGTGTGAACAATCAACTACTACAGACGGATGCATTCCTTGATTGCTAACTAAATTTATAGCATCTGATACACTTTTCTCGTCAAAATTAGTTCCTTGTGTACTACCCCTTAAAATTAAATGACTGTATTTATTTCCTGAAGTTTGAATTATGCTGCTTTGACCAAGTTCATTAATACCTAAAAATGCATGTTCTCCTTGTGCAGCACCCATTGCATCTACTGCAATTTGTATACTTCCACCTGTTCCATTTTTAAATCCAATAGGCATACTTAAGCCACTAGCCATTTGTCTATGAGTTTGACTCTCAGTAGTTCTCGCGCCAATTGCACCCCATGATACAAAGTCTGCTAAATATTGCGGAGTAAAAGGGTCTAAAAATTCAGTTGCCGTAGGCATTCCTAAAGAGGTAACATCATTTAAAAAAGTTCGAGCTTTTTTAAGACCTTTGTCCATATCAAATGTGTTATTAAGGTCAGGGTCATTTATTAAACCCTTCCATCCAACAGTTGTTCGAGGTTTTTCAAAATATACCCTCATAACCAAATAAAAATTTTTAATCTTCTTACTAAATTCGGTTAATAATTTTGCATACTCTAAACCAGCTTCTACATCATGTATTGAGCATGGGCCGGTTATCAATAAAAATCTTTTATCTTTTCCATGAACAATATTAGAAATAATATTTCTTGATTCTGAAACAACTTTCTTTGAATTGTCGGAAATTGGTATTTCGTCCATAAAATTTTTAGGAGGTGTTATTGGCGAATAATTTTTTATGTTTAAATCTCTTATTTTTTCCATTGAAATACTATATAACTCTTTACAATTAAATTAAAGTTTTAAGTTGCTTCAAAATCATTACCACTTTTCCTTAATGAAATAGCTTTTCTCAAATATGGATGCCTAATTTCTTTTTGTTTAGTTTCTGTATTCCAAAGAATAAGTATTCTTATGCATTTTGATAGTCCATGAGGAACTGCCATTTCATGCCCACATATTAGTGGTACCGTATCCCATCCCATTTCTCTTGCGGCAACAGCCGGAAATTCATCAGAAATATCAGATGTTGTAGTAAAAAAAACTGCAGCAATATCCTCACTTAAAACTTCATTTTTTGATACCATATCTTCAAGCAATTCTTTGGTGGCATCTTTAATTAAGTCTCTACTATTGCTTTCTACAGTAGTTGCTCCTCGAATTCCTCTTACGCTATATTTTTTTGAAAACTCTCCCATAAAAACTATTCTAATAGACCTTTTATAAAGTTAACAACATTAACAATTTCTTTTTTTTCAGAATTTGAAAT
>CAYTXB010000104.1:0-2575 GCA_964440895.1 uncultured Dehalococcoidales bacterium | reverse complement strand
ATTTAACACTTGCTATATCCACAAGAATAACATTTTTGACAACCTTCCTCGTACACCATTGCTTCTGGGCATTCAGGGCAAATATCAGCTTGCAATATGTTAGCTATATTTTCCTGAGTAGCCATCTTGCTATCATCATCAACTTCTGTCTCACTGCTTATTGATATCTGAGGCTCATTTTTTGGTTGATAAATTTTTTCTAAAACATTTGCAATTGCATCAGGAACAGATCTTATTAGTTCGCCTTCATTCCATGCAGGAACGTCTGTTATGCCTTTAAGTTGTTCAATTGACTCTCTTGGGTCTATTCCAGATCTTAACGTTAAAGAAACCATTCTTGATACTGCTTCTGCCATAGCTGAGTCATTACCACCTGCCTTTCCAAGCGCTGCAAATAGTTCAAACGGTTTACCGTCCTCAGACATGTTTACAGTTACATAAAGATTTCCTCTTCCTGTATAAACTCTTCTAGTTACACCAAATAGTTCTGATGGTCGATCAAGAGCACTTACAAATGCTTCATTTTCAGTTAATGATTCAGTTGAATTTTCATCTTCATTGGTTCCAGTAGTTAGAACCTCTTTGTCTCTGCTGCCTGCCCTGTAAACTGTGATACCTTTACATTTAAGTTCCCAAGCCAACATGTAAGTCTCATCAATTTCTTCTTCTGTTGCTTCGTTTCTAAAATTAATTGTTTTTGATATCCCTGCATCAACACTTTCTTGAAATGCTGCCTGCATTTTGACATGATACTCAGGGTTGATATCAGGCGCAGTTCTAAACACTTCTTTTACATCATTAGGCACATCATCTCTGTCCTGTAGTGAACCACCATTTGAAAGATGTTCTAACAGATCTTCATTGTAAAAATCTCTTGCCTTTGCAACATCTTCAAAGTTCTTATCAACGTAATATAGTGTTTTTCCTTCAAGAATATTATGTTTTCTATACGCTAGTGAAAAAACAGGTTCTATACCTGAAGAGCAACCAGCTATCATCGATATTGTCCCAGTAGGAGCAACAGTTAATCTGCAAGCATTTCTTATTGGTTTGTCTCCAGCAATTTGAGGTCTACTGCCTTCCCAGCCTTCAAATGGACCTTTTTTAGTAGCCAATTCTTCAGACATCTTGTCTGCCTCTGTTTGTATGAAGCTCATTACTTCTCTTCCTAATTCAACAGCTTTTTCCGAGTCATAGCTAACTTTCATTTTAATCAGCATATCAGCAAAGCCCATTACTCCAAGACCAATTTTCCTGCTAAGCTTGTTTGCTTTTTTTATTTCAGGAATCGCATATTTGTTTGCATCAATTGTATTATCTAGAAAATGCACTGCAGTCCTAGTTGTGTTTCTCAACTTATTCCAGTCAACCTCAGTATTGCTCTCGTTTAAAAACTTCGCTAAGTTTATTGAGCCTAAATTACAAGATTCATTTGGAAGAAGAGGTTGTTCCCCGCATGGGTTTGTTGCAGTCATCTCTCCTAAGTGGCTGACAGGACTTTTTCTATTTACTTCATCTAAGAAAATTATTCCTGGCTCACCATTTTTCCATGCACCTTTTACTATCTTGTTAAATAATTGTCTAGCATCCTTTTTGCCAACAACTTCTTTTGAAGTTGGGTCAATAATTTCAAAATCCTCATTGTTTTTGACTGCCTTCATAAATGCGTCCGTTGCTCCAACTGAAATATTAAAGTTGTGAATTGCTCCTTCTTGTGTTTTGCAATCAATGAATTCTTCTATATCAGGATGATGTACATTCATTACGGCCATGTTTGCTCCATCTCTTTTTCCGCCTTGAGTTACTAAAGTAGAAACTGAAGATAACAACTTAAGAGCAGCTATTGGTCCACATGCTTTTCCGTGAGTAGTTTTGATTCTTGCTCCTTTTGGCCTTAGTTCTGAAAGTGCAAATCCTGTTCCACCACCATATTTTTGTACCATCGCAGCATCATGAGCTGTCTTCATAATGCCTTCCATGCTGTCTTCGAGCGGCAATACAAAGCATGCAGACAATGTGCCTGCCTTAGTCCCTGCATTCATAAGTGTTGGGGAATTCGCTAAAAAATCTAAACTTGAAAGCATTTGGTAAAATTCTTCAGCAGTTTCATCAACTTCTTCTTTGGTTGCGCCATAAGTTTTATCGGGTTTTGCAAGAGCATTTGCAACTCTTCTGAATAGACCATCTGGATCTTCAGCTAAATCCCCGTTAGTATCTTTAAGTAGATATCTGTGTTCTAAAACTACTTGAGCATTTTCGTTGATTTCTGCTGGCTTGAAGTCATTAATAATATTTTTTTTAGGCTCATCTTGTTTAAAAATACTTAGTTCTTCATTTTCAAAATCTAGTGAAGATTGAGCTTTTTCTAATTCATTGTTTTCCATATATTTTTTCCTCCTGTTTGTAATTACTTTTTTGTTAAGTCGTTTAATTCATCTTCAAAATAACTTAAATTTTTAAAGTCCTTGTAGACTGAAACAAATCTCATGTAAGACACGTCATCAATTTTCTTTAACTTATTTATAACTATTTCCCCGATTTTTTTACTTTCTACATTTGGTTGGTTCAATGAATT
>CAYTXB010000103.1:0-2624 GCA_964440895.1 uncultured Dehalococcoidales bacterium | reverse complement strand
ATCAAAATCTGTTGAACTTGTAGTCATTATTCATCCTCCTCTTGAACATCATTTAGAGCTTCAGAAATATTTTCTAGCGACTCTTCAAGAATGTTCTCTGAATTTTCGTTTTGCGATGATTCAGTTAATTGTTTAGCAAGGTCTTCAATAGTCTCTTGTTCTGAGTCAGGTAAAGAAATTTGAGATGTTAATTCGTCAGGAAGTTCATAGCTTTCGAAATCACTAATACCAATTTCTTCATCATTTTGACCAAGATTGCCGCCTACTGAATTTTCTGAAATTAATTCAATTGATAAACCCAAGCCTTGTAATTCTTTTAGCAAAACCTGAAAAGATTCTGGCATGCCAGGTTGAGTCACTTTTTCTCCTTTAACAATCGCTTCATAAGTTTTCACTCTCCCAACAACATCGTCTGACTTGACTGTTAACATTTCTCTAAGAGTATGAGCTGCACTATAAGCTTCTAGTGCCCAAACTTCCATTTCGCCAAATCTTTGTCCGCCAAACTGAGCTTTTCCACCTAATGGTTGCTGAGTAATTAAAGAATAAGGGCCTGTTGACCTTGCATGAATCTTGTCTTCTACTAAGTGAATAAGTTTTAATATGTACATATTACCGACAGTTACAGGTTGGTCAAAAAATTCACCAGTTTTCCCATCCCTCAACTTAGTTTTGCCAAATATTGGAGCTGAAATTCCTTGGTTAACTTGAACGTCTAAAGCATGTTGCATCAGATCTGAATCTTTGATTTTGCTTGTATCGATGCCTGCCTCGTTTTTTAACCATATGCTTAAACAAGCCTTTGATGCATAGCCTTTATTTGAATTAGTATCAGAAAAAACTTTATCTGACTTGAACCCATTATCTTTTAACCAATCACCAACTTTATCCCAATCGATTTTTTCATCATCAAGGTCTAATTTGTTTGTTGCGTTTGATTCTTGGACAAACCAAGCTCTTGCTAGCATATCTTCAACAGTTACTGTATCTGCTCCTGAAAATACAGGAGTTCTAGCTTTAAATCTAAGAAGGTCCGCCGCTCTTCCTAAATGAGTTTCTAATATTTGCCCCAAATTCATTCTAGACGGCACACCTATTGGATTTAATATAATGTCGACAGGCGTTCCATCAGGCAAACAAGGCATGTCTTCTTCAGGAAGTATTTTTGAAATTACCCCCTTATTTCCATGCCTTCCAGCTAGTTTATCTCCCTCAGTTATTTTTCTCTTTTCAGCAATCCATACCCTAACTAGATCCTGAACTCCTGCAGGAAGATTTATTCCACCCCTTTTTCTTGGTTTTAAATCTTTTCTTGAGATCCTTCTAACATTAATGACTTTACCATATTGGCCGTGCCTGACCCTAAGGGAAGAATCTTTAACATCTCTGGCTTTTTCACCAAAAATAGCTCTTAGCAACTTTTCTTCAGAAGTTAATTCAGTTTCACCTTTAGGTGTAATTTTTCCTACAAGAATGTCGCCTGGCTTAACACTTGCACCAACCTGAATAATTCCTTCTTCATCAAGGTTAAGTAATGTATCTTCGCCCACATTAGGTATGTCTCTAGTTATTTCTTCATTACCTAATTTAGTTTCTCTTGCTTCAATTTCAAATTTTTCAATATGAACAGAAGTGAATTTATCTTTCTTAACGAGATTTTGATTAAGTATTATTGCGTCTTCATAGTTATATCCGCCCCAACTCATGAAGGCAACTGTTAAGTTTTGGCCAAGTGCAAGTTCACCTCCATCTGTTGAAGAACTATCAGCAATTGGTTGGCCGACTTCAATTTTTTGTCCTTTAGTTACAATAGGAATGTGGTTGATACATGTGCCTTGATTTGATCTCATAAACCTTCTTAAATCATAAGTGTGAACTTCTTTATCTTTGCCAATGATTTGAATTTCGGTGCTTGTTGACGAACTTACAATTCCGTCATGATTAGAAACAATAACTTGACCGCTTTCTTGAGCCACCCTTTTTTCCATTCCTGTGCCAACAAGAGGAGATTCTGGTAACAGTAGTGGAACAGCTTGTCTTTGCATATTTGATCCCATCAAAGCTCGGTTTGCATCATCATGTTCCAGAAAAGGAATTAAAGATGTTGAAACACTTACTAATTGCAATGGTGACACATCAAGATGAGTTAAATTTTGGGGTTCAATTTTTCTAACCGCTTCACCTTCTCTTACATCAACAGTATCTGATATGATTTGGCCTTTCTTGTCTAGCTCAGTGTCTGATTGTCCAATTATTTTATCTTCTTCTTCGTCAGCTGACATAAACTCAACATCTTGAGGCATAGTTGTGACGTAGGGAACAACTTTAACGTTAAATGCCTTTTCCTTAGACAATTCAGTAAAATGTTTCTCTGAAACTTCTTCACCTGTTTTGATTAAAACTTTTTTCCCAATTTTTACATCTTCAAAAACATTTCTAGAAACAATGTCTTTATCATTAGAACTTATTTCGTTATAAACCTTTCTGTAAGGAGTTTCAATAAATCCATAATCATTTGTTTTTCCATAAACTGCTAAGGATCCTAGCAATCCAATATTTGGACCTTCAGGAGTTTCAATTGGGCAAATTCTGCCATAATGGCTGTGGTGCACATCTCTTACATC
>CAYTXB010000102.1:0-2629 GCA_964440895.1 uncultured Dehalococcoidales bacterium | reverse complement strand
TTGACAATCTTACTTCTGAATCAAACCAAAGATGGGTTTTTTTTACTGATAGAGTTATGGGAGGAATTTCAAGCGGAAGTTTAAAATTAATTGAAGAAGATGGTGATAAGTTTTATAAAATGACAGGTGATGTAAGTACTAAAAATAATGGAGGTTTTATTCAATTTAGAGCTGATCTAAGAGGCATGAATCTTAAAGAAAATGATTTTGAAGGTCTTCGATTGTTAGTAAGAGGAAATGGTGAAAATTACAATATTCACATAAGGACTGGAAGAACTTTCATGCCTTGGCAGTATTACAGCGTGGAATTTAAAACCTCTAAAGATTGGAATGAAATTATAATACCTTTTAGTAATTTTAAAAGATCTAATTTTTACCAACCCAAAAACTTTAACAGTAAAGATATTGCCACGCTTGGAATTGTTGCTTATGGTAAAGACTACAAAGCTGATATCGATTTAGCAAAAATTGAATTTTATTAGGAATTTTAATTGAATATGGATCCAAAAAATATTTTTAGTGACTACCAAAAAAATATCGAAAGTTTATTATCTCCATGGGCAATTAATACCAAAAAAAGTAAAGGTAGACTAATTAATGAAACAACTGATGATTACAGAAACCCATTTCAAATTGATAGAGATAGAATTATTCACACAAAGGCTTTTAGGAGATTAAAGCATAAAAGCCAGGTATTTATAGCTCCATTAGGTGATCATTACGTCACTAGATTAACTCACACAATAGAGGTATCTCAAATATCCAGAACAATTAGTAGAGCACTCAAGTTAAACGAAGATCTTACTGAAGCCATTGCGCTAGGACATGATTTAGGTCATTCTCCATTTGGTCATGTTGGAGAATCAGCTTTAGATAAAATTTCTAAAGATGGTTTTCATCACAGTAGGCAAAGCGTAAGAATTATTGAGAAATTAGAAAAAAATGGAAAAGGCTTAAATCTGAACCAAGAGGTTATTGAGGGAATCAAAAGGCATTCTAAGCCTCAAGGTAAATTTTTAAATAAAGAGTTGGTTAAAGACTTATTTCTTGAAGCACAGATTGTAAGGATCTCTGACATGATTGCTTACATAACAAGTGATATTAATGACGCTGTAAGAGCAAATATTATTGAATTAAATTCGATCCCGAAGCAAATTATTGATTATTTAGGAAATAAGCACTCAGAAAGAGTTAATACCCTTGTAAGTAATGTTATTAGAAATTCTTTAGACTGTTCATATGAAAACTCTAATGAGCCATGGATTCGGATGTCTGAAGATCTCATTGATATAGTTACTGAGTTAAGAAATTTTATGTTTAAAAATGTATATCTTCCTGTTTCAGATTCTAAGCCTGCAAAAAGTGCAATGAAGATTGTTGATTTAATTTTTGATTTTCTTGTTACAAATCCTGATAAAGTCCCTGAGTATTTACTAAATATTTCTGATGGGAATATTGAAAAAGCTACAATAGATTATATAACAGGCATGACAGATGATTTTGCTCTTAGATTCTCTGAAAAATTTGATAAATCCTTAGCTTTAGACGTGTTTGAAGGAAGGCTCTAGATTATATAGAATAGTCTTATGACCGTATCAAATGAAAATTCACATGATTTAGTATCTGTTGTTAAATCAAAGCTAGACATTGTAGATTTAATTTCAAAATATGTAGATTTAAAAAGGTCTTCAAGAACATTAAAAGGCTTATGCCCTTTCTATCCTGAAAATACACCATCTTTTGTTGTTTACCCTGAAGAACAAACTTTTAAGTGTTTTTGCGGATCTTGTGCAGGACTATCAGGAGGAGATATTTTTACCTTTATGATGCGATTAGAAAACATTGGTTTTAAAGATGCTTTATTTAAATGTGCAGAAATATCTGGGGTAGACATAAATGTTAAAGAGAAAACTAAGCCTCAGCCAAAAAATGAAATTTTTCAGGCCTTAGATGCTGCATCAAATTATTTTAAAAATTCTTTGGAAAGCAGATACGGGTCAGAGGGTATTAAATATTTAGGCTCTAGAGGTATTTCCTCAGAACAAATAAAGGAGTTTGGGCTGGGGTTGAGTTTAGGGGGCATTAATAGCTTGGTAGACCATTTAAAAAAGGTAGGGGTGAAAGGTGCAGCAGCTGTAGAATCGGGTTTAGTTCAAAAATGGCCTGATGGAACTTGGCATGATTTTTTTATTGAAAGATTAACAATTGAAATTAAAGATGAAGATAATAAGTTAGTTGGGTTTGGAGCGAGGTCACTCGATAATAAATTGCCAAAGTATATAAATACACCTCAAACATCATTATTTAATAAGTCCCAGCTGCTCTTTGGCTTAAATAAAGCTGCAAATTCTATTAAACGAGAGGGAGTTTGTATAATAGTTGAGGGCTACATGGATGTTTTTGCTGCTCATTCTGAAGGCTTTGAAAATGTTGTTGCATGCATGGGCACATCAGTTACTAAAGAGCAACTAGAACTTATTTCAAAATATGCAGAAAAGGTTATCCTGTGCCTAGATTCAGATATTGCAGGGAGAAGGGCATCAGTTAACAATTTAATTAAATTAATTAATTCAGATATAAATTTTTCAAATCTAAAATTAGAAATTGAAGTTGCTTCAATTAAAGAAGG
>CAYTXB010000101.1:0-2630 GCA_964440895.1 uncultured Dehalococcoidales bacterium | reverse complement strand
CATTCTGTTCTTCTTTTGATAGTTTATCCGTTTTATTTAATTGGTGGTCATAGAGACCATCAAGAAGTTGATTTTTAATTTTCATAACAGGATTTAGAGAATTCATTGCTCCTTGAGGAACTAATGCAACCTCATCTAATCTTTGCAGTCTCATCTGTTCTTCATCAATATCTAGAAGATCTTGCCCACCAACAATAACTTTACCTCCAGCAATTCTTCCTGGGGCCCTGGTAAGCCTCATTAATGCCATTGCCAAAGTGCTTTTACCACTTCCTGACTCACCAACTAAAGCCATTCTTTCACCTTGTCTTAATGAAAAACTAACTCCATCAACAGCTTTTACTACTCCATCAGGAGTATCGTAATGAACTTTTAAGTCTTGGACATCTATACCAATTTCACTTTTAGAGGGAGATGATTTTTTTGAAGTTTTTTTTGCAGTCGTCATACTCTTTTCCTTAATCTAGGGTTAGACCATTCGTCTAAACCAGCAGTCATTAAAAATAATCCAACAAATATCATTGCTAGAACCAATATTGGAGGACCAAACCACCACCACATTCCATGCAATATAGATGAGAACTGAATGTTCCAATAAATTGTCATTCCTAATGTAGGGCTATCGAAAGGTCCTAAGCCAAGTGCTTCTAAACCAACTGATGCAAGAATTGCAGATGCAACAGAACCAACTAAAGAAGCACCAATGTAAGGTGCTAAATTAGGAAGCATTTCTTTAAACATTATAGAGAAGCCAGATGTTCCACTTAGTCTTGCAATTTCAACATACAATTGTTCTCTCATTACTAAAACCTGAGATCTAATTGTTCTTGCAGGCCAAACCCAAGCCACGGCAGAAACAGCAAGCCCCATTTGTGGCACACTTAATCCACTTTGAAGATTAACGGCTATTACAATTAAAATTAAAATACCAGGGATCGTTAACCCAACATCAACAATTGTGCTTATGACCTGATCAATCCAGCCGCCATAGTACGCAGCCATAAATGCGAGAATAGTTCCAACGGTAATACCTATTAATCCAGCAATAAGTCCAATTTGCAAAGTCAATGGTATTCCTGCAATCATTACAGCCATTACATCTCTGCCCTGCCGGTCAGTGCCAAGAATGTATCCATTAGCTCTTGTAGTTGGATTATATGAATCTTTTTCGAATGGGGCTAAATCTGGACCTCCACTAAGAGGCCTGTATCTCTCAACTTCATAAGTTGCATATCCAATTGCAACGAATAAAAACAATGATAGAAACAATCCTAAACCTACACCAAGAGATGGATTACGTTTAACGTATCTCCAAAAATCTTCTAATCTTCTTCTGAATGTTTTTGCTGTTAAATCTTGAGTTGTTGCTTTTGCCGTAGCCATTTTTATCCGCCTTTCTTGTAACTAACTCTCGGGTCAAGAAGAGGATATGTTACGTCTATAATAAAAGTTGCTAAACCTAAAGTTACGATAACAATAAAGATCATTCCTCTAATGACAAAGAAATCATTTAATTTAATAGCTTGGTAAAGTGTGTTACCAAGACCGGGATATCTGAAAATAACTTCAACAAGAACTGAACCAGTAAATACAGTTCCTAGTGATAATGCAAGTGCAGTTGTTTGAGGTAAAATAGCATTTCTAACTGCATAATTGAAAAACAGTCTTGTACTTCTTAACCCTTTAGCTTCTGCAGCAATCATGAAGTCTTCACCCTGATTTGTTACCATCATTCCCCTCATCCCAAGTGCCCAGAACCCTAAAGATGCTAAAACAATTGAGGATGCTGGAAGAATAGCATGATGAATAACTTGACCAACGAATGAAAAGCTCCATTCAGGTAATTGTGCCACAGCATAGCCACCAAATAATGGGAACCAATCTAAATTAAATGCAAAAATATAAATTAATACTAATGCCAATAAATAATATGGTATTGCGGCTAACGTTAATATAGGCATAAATACATATTGAAGAAAGTTGGGAGATTTTGGCCAACCTAATAATGCTCCGGCAATAGTTCCTATAAAAAACGCTAAGAAAGTACATACAGATAGCAATCCAAAAGTCCAGACAACCGAATCACCAATTAGAGAATTGACTGATTTTGGGAAATATGCAATTGAAGGCCCAAAATCAAATCTAACTAAATCCTTCATGTAATTTCCATATTGAACAATTAGAGGTTTATCCAAACCAAATTTTGCAGAATAAGAAGCTGCCATTTCTTCAAGACCAGCTTGCATATGACCGCCTCTTTGAGCTTCTAATAATAGCTTTTCTTTAACAGGATCTTGTCCAGATAACCTTGGAATTAAAAAAATTGCTGTACTTGCAATCCATATAATTAAAAGAAAAAACAAGAACCTTCTAAAAACATAATTGGTAATAATAATTGAGAGAATATTTTTAATAGCCATATAATTTATTTCCTAATCAAATTTATAATCATTAAATTCTATTATGCATTTCATAATTTTCCAACATATTTTTTTTAGCGATTTATATAAACTTTATAAATACAATAATGAAATGACTAAATTAATATATATATCAAATAAAGCTTTTACAAGTTTTTGTTACAAAGATGTTTCACTAGTGTTTCATAAAAGTATTGCATTTTTTGAAAA
>CAYTXB010000100.1:0-2633 GCA_964440895.1 uncultured Dehalococcoidales bacterium | reverse complement strand
TTCAAGAATTAAAAAAAGCTGGGCAAAGGACTATGCCTGGTGGAGGTTCTGAAATTTTAACAAATGAAATTAAATCTAAAATTAGTAGATTTAAACCTAAAAATACAGTTGATCAATGGACAGATGTGCATCGCAATGCTCATGAAGTAGGAATTTTTACCACAGCAACAATGATGTATGGGCACCTTGAAAAAGATGAAGATATTATCGAAACTTTGTCTCATATTAGAAATGTGCAGGATGAAGCAATTGAGTCCAAGCCTGCAAAATTTACTGCTTTTATTCCATGGTCATTTAAAAAAGATAATACTGCTCTTGGAAAAAAAATTAAAAAAGAAGCTGGTCCTAATCAATATTTAAGGATAATTGCAATCTCTAGAATTTATTTGGATAACGTTAATCATATCCAAGCTTCTTGGTTTTCAGAAGGGTATAAAACTGGACAAATTGCTTTATCTTTTGGGGCAGATGATTTTGGAGGCACATTATTTGATGAAAATGTTATGCTTTCAGCCGGCTTTTACAACAGAACATCTGTAGATGGAATAAAAAAGTTAATTAATGAAGCTGGATTTGAGGCAGTGCAAAGAACCACTGAATACGATTTAATGGAAGTAACTAGCAAGGTTGTTTAATGGATAAAGAAGTTATATTTGGTCATAGCCCAGATTCTGATGATGCTTTTATGTATTACGGAATCGCAAGTGGAAATGTTAAATTAGATAATTATAAAATTTCTCATCTTATGGAAGATATTGAGTCACTGAATATTAGATCTGAAAAAGGTGAATTAGATGTAACAGCAATATCGGTTGCTCATTATCCAAAAATTATGGACAAATACCAGATAATGAATTGCGGATCATCAGTTGGTAGAAATTATGGACCAATACTTGTTTCCAAAAATTATGATTCAATTAATCAATTAAGAGGCAAGAAAATAGCGATACCTGGAAAATTTACAACATCTTATATGCTTTTTCAGATTTTCGTTGATATGCAACTAGAAGTTGAATTTATGCATTTTGAAAATATTATGCCATCAATTATTAATGGAAGTGTAGATGCAGGAGTTATTTTGCACGAAGGTCAAGTACTTTACGAAAAAGACAATTTAATAAAAATAATTGATCTAGGAGAAGAGTGGTTTAACAAAACAAGCCTTCCAATTCCGCTAGGTGTTGATCTTGTAAATAGAAAGTTTGATGAAGCCACAAGGAAAGATTTAACAGATGTTTTTTATAGAAGCGTGAAGTATGCAATAGAAAATGAAGACGAAGCTTTAAAATATGCAATGACATACGGAAGGGACTTATCATTAGAAGAAGCACGTAAATTTGTAAGAATGTATGTTAATCAAGATACGCTCGATATGGGTGATGAAGGGCATAGGGCAATAATCAAATTATTTACACTTGCAAAAGAAAGAGGAATTATTTCGTCTATTCCTGATATAGATTTAATTTTTCCACATTAATGTTTCTAAGTTACAAGTATAAAGAATTTCCAGTTGTAGGAATTTTATTAATTATTAATTTAATTTATTTTTTATTTTTAGAATTAAATGGTGGCTCCAAAAATTGGCTAACATTGGTTTATTATGGCGCTAAAGAAGGATTATCTATATCTAGGGGAGAATATTGGAGGTTGCTCACACCAATATTTATGCATATAGGGTTTTTTCATTTAGTTGTTAATTCATTTGGCCTAATTGTTTTTGGCCCAATAATGGAAAAAATTTTTGGCCCAACAAGGTTTCTATTAATTTATATTATGACAGGAATATGGGGTAATATATTTAGTTTTATTTCTGGTATATCCGTCGGTGCTGGTGCTAGTGGCGCTTTATTTGGTGTTGCTGGATCATATGCTGCTTACCTATACCTAAATAAAGATGACTTAGGCAAGTTTGGGAGAGAATCATTAGTAGGCCTATCCTGGATAGTTGGGATAAATATAATATTCGGATTTACTGTTAGCGGAATAGATAATTCTGCTCATTTAGGCGGGCTCATATCTGGAATAATCATTGGGTATTTTCTATCTCCAAAAATTTCAACAATATATACTTCTGAATTTGATTCCATGGAAATAAATACTGAAAGGAAGGTATCTAATCAAAGGCCCTTTTCTTTGTGGGCATTATTTATATTTACAAATCTATTAATTAATTTTTTTATAGTTAGATTAACTATTAATACATTTTATTAAATGGTGGAGACGGGGGAGAGTCGAACTCCCCGTCCAAATAAATAACTGAATAATTATCTACGAACATAGTCGCCTATATAAAAACCCAATCAACCAAGCGACAAGTTTAAATTGAGCAGTTTGCTTAAAGTCTTTACTGAAAAATTAAGCTATTTGTCAGTGCATCCCGGTAAAATGTCACCTTATTTAAGCTTTCCGGGATAAGCCTAAAAAGATGTAGCATGCTAGTTTATACTGCTGCTAAAGCGTATTCTTTTTCGCCGTTTATTTTTTCTATATTTTTTACGAGTATATAGAACTCGATTCGCAAACTATACTTTTACCTATCTGTCGAAACCACGCGTCCCCATTAATAGATTGAATTATAAAGGTCATTTATTAGCTTTTCTAGTTCTTTCTATATCTCTCATTTCTTCTCTTTT
>CAYTXB010000099.1:0-2635 GCA_964440895.1 uncultured Dehalococcoidales bacterium | reverse complement strand
AAAAAAAATCTTCAATTTGGATTAAGTATAGCGTAAAAGTCCCTGCAGAGTTTGTTGAGCCAGTTGTCAGGATGTTTACTAAATTTTTGACTAGCAATGTCTATGTTGAACAAATTGGAGACCCTGAAGATAAATCTAAAGAATTGAATACATTAGTTTCTGGTTTTTCAAAGAAAAATGATGAAAGTGAAAACCTTAAATCTAATTTGATTTCTGGCCTTTCTCTTTTTAGTGGTGTTTTTGAAATATCTGATATTTCATTGGAAGAAATAAATTCTGATATTTGGGAAAAGCAGAAATTTGAACCTATTGAAATAGAGAATATTCAAATTTTGCCTAGCAAAGAATACAAGATAAAAAATGGGTTTTTGGGAATCGTAATTGAGCCGTCTATGGCTTTTGGCACTGGTCACCATCCAACAACAAAGATGTGCATAACTTTAATTAAAGAAGTAATAAAGGAAGGGTTTAGAGTATTAGATTTAGGTTGTGGGTCTGGAATATTAGGTATAACTGCATTGAAATTCGGAGCAAAAAATTGTTTAAGTATCGACATAGAAGAAGAATCTGTAAAAGCTACTATAAAAAATTCAGTCGATTCAAAAGTTTTAGGAATTGAATCTCAGAAACAAGATTTAATTAATTCGTTAGATATCGATTTTAAACCTGACATAATTATTGCAAATTTAAATTCCTACTTATTTAAAAGTGGAATAAAAAATATTATAAAGTGCATGAAGCCTAGTACTAAATTAATTGCGTCTGGAATATTAATTGAAAATTATCAAGAATTAAAAAACATTTTTATTGAAAATAATTTGTTCGAGATAAAAAAAATAGAAAGTGGCGATTGGTCAGCAATATTATTAGGGAATAATGCATAGATTTTTTCTTCAAAAAGATTTAAGCGAATTTGATGAAATATCTCTTAATAAAAATTTATCACATCAAATTTTAAGAGTGCTCAGAATGAATTCTGGGGATAAATTTGAATTATTTAATAACACGAAAAATTTTTTTTTAGCAGAGATTACATCTACAGAAAATAATGAGATTAATTGCAAAATTATAAAAGAATTTATAAATGATCAAAAATATCTTGAAATAAATGTTTTTCAATCGATAGTTAAATCACCAAAAATGGAAATTATAATTGAAAAATTAACTGAAATTGGAATTTCAACTTTTACCCCTATTATTACTGAAAGGACACAAAAGAAAGATATTAATGCTTTATCTAAAAACAGACTTGATAGACTAAAAAAAATATCAATAGAATCTTCTGAACAATCTGGAAAAACTCATATTCCGACAATTAAAAATAAGGTAAATATTAACCAGATAGATTTTAATTGTACTGATAATGTAAATATTATTTTTTACGAAGAAATTGAAGGTTCTATTAAAATTGACCAAATTGATAAAAAGCTCTTCAAAGATAAGTCAGTTTCAATATTTATTGGCCCTGTAGGTGGGTTTTCACACAATGAAATAGAATATTTTAAAAAACAAAAAAGTGTTGTTGTTAACTTAGGTAATACAATTTTTAAATCTGATACTGCAGCAATAATTAGTGTTACCTTAATAAAGTATATAATTAGCAGAGATTTTAATTAATTTCTTTCTTTCGAAGGATTTCTGCCCATAAATTCCTTTATTGCATCAACAGGATCATAATTTTCATGAACAACTTTATTGGTCATTAAAGTTATGGGCATCTCCAATTTCTTTTCAGTAGCGACCCTATTAACAATTTTTGAGGCATTTGCCCCTTCTAGTGTTACTTTATTTTTTTTGATAAAACTTTCCAATGTTTCTCCAGAAGCTAGAGCGTACCCTAATTGCCAATTTCTACTTAAATTGCTTACGCATGTTGCAATTAGGTCCCCAATGCCTGAGAGCCCATAAAAAGTATATTCTTTCGCTTTAAAAGATGTGCCAAATCTAACTATTTCTCTTAATCCCCTAGAAATGAACGCAGACTTCGCATTGTCACCTAACTGCATTTTATCTATAATTCCGCAACCAATAGCAATAATATTTTTCAATGACCCGCCTATTTCAGAACCTATTACATCACTTCCACTATATATTCTAAAAATCTCATTAGAAATATTGTCTCTAAAATAATTAGCTTTTTTAATATCTTTAAATGATAAGAGTGAGGTTGCAGGCTTATTCATTAAAATTTCACTGGAAAGATTTGGTCCGGACAGTACCCCAATATTTTCTTCAGGTATTTTGAGTTTATTTTTTATTAATACAGAAAGTGTATTCCCGTTTTTATCAAATCCTTTTGAAGCTGAAATAATTTGAGTTGTATTATTAACCTTATTTTTAATTAGATTTAAATTATCTATAAGTCTTGGACTTGGCACGGCAATAATTAAAGTATCTTCTTTATTTAAATTCATTTCATCAATAAAGATATAGTTAATATTTTTAGATCTTGGAATTTCAAACCTGTCCACCTTTATAGATGACTCACTACTTGTTTTTATTAATTTTTTTTCATCTATAAAAACCAAATTGACCTGGTTTTTATCATTCGACAAAACCTTTGCTAATGTTATGCCCCAAGTTGTATTTCCTAAAATATTTATAATCATTTCTTTTTAAATGATAGCTTATTTTC
>CAYTXB010000098.1:0-2698 GCA_964440895.1 uncultured Dehalococcoidales bacterium | reverse complement strand
TTTCAAGCTGAAAAACTCCAGATGTTTTCGCATCACTTAAGAGTTGAAAAGTTTTATTATCGTCTTTAGGGATAGAATCTAAATCTATCGACACACCTTCTTTTCTTTGAATCATTTTTATAGTCTGATCAATAATAGTTAAATTTGATAAGCCTAAAAAATCCATTTTTAATAACCCAAGATCAGCTAATGCAAACATTTCATACTGTGTCAAAGGTGGGGCATCATCATCGCTTACTGGAGGTCTTTGAATTGGAACTGAGTTATCAAGAGGATCTTTAGAAATTATTACACCTGCCGCATGAGTTTGAATGTTTCTGACCGACCCTTCTATTTTCAAGGCGCTCTCAAATAAATTTCTTACATCTTCATTTGAATCATATTCTCTTCTTAATTCAGGACTTAAATTAAGAGCTTTTTCGAGTGTCATATCTGAAGTTGGGTTTGCAGGGTCTCGATTTGGAACAAGTTTGGCAACTTTATCAACAAATGCCAATGGAAGGTTCATGACTCTTCCAGCATCTCTAAGTGAACCCTTGGCTTTAATCTTGCTAAAGGCAATGATTTGAGCAATATGATCATAGCCGTATTTTTCTGTGCAATATTCTAAAACTTCTTTTCTTCTGTCATCCTGAAAATCAATATCAATATCTGGCATTTCTTTTCTTTCGATATTCAAGAATCTTTCAAAAACCAATGTATTTTTAACTGGATCAATCTTTGTTATATCTAAACAATAAAGAACTAAGCTAGCAGTTGCGCTACCTCTAAGAGTAGTTAGAATATTTTTACTGTTAACAAATTTGAATATATCCCATACCACTAGAAAATAATCAGCAAAATCAGTTTCTCTAATTACTGATAGCTCATATTCAAGTCTTTCAGTTATTTCTTTATTAGGATCAGGGAATTTTTTTTCTAAACCCTTTTCACATAATTCTTTCAAATACTCAAAAGAGTCTTTGTTGTTAGGAGTTCTGAATTCTGGAATCATAGTTTTTGAAAAATCAATTGTAACTTCACATTTTTCTGCAATTTCTAAAGTGTTGTCACAGGACTCGGGGACATCTTTAAATTTTTCCCTCATTTCTTCCGGGCTTGCGATGTAATAGCTATTGTCTTCTAAAATATCTGATCTTGGATTAGAGCTTCCAGATCTTACATTTTTTAACAATATTTCTTTTTCATAATCATTTTTCGTTTCATAATGATTGTCATTTGTAGCAACGATTTTTATGCCTAAGCCTTTATGATTATCAATTATCCATTTATTAACCTTCTCTTGATCTTCAATATGTTCGTGCCGCATTATCTCTAGATAATAATCATCACCAAAAACATCTTTGTACCAGTTAATAGTTTCTAATATTAAATTTTCATCACCTGAAATAATTTTTTTAAATAATTCTGCAGAAGGGCACCCTGAAAGTACAATAAGTCCTTCAGAATATTCTTTAAGTATCTCCTTATCTATTCTTGGTCTATAGTAAAAACCTTCCAAGTTACCTTTCGATACTAATTTAATTAAATTAGAGTAACCTTTGTTATTTTTTGCTATCACTGTAAGGTGATCATAGGTGTAGCTAGGATCTTTTTCGAATCTTGATTTTGGCGCAACATAAAATTCGCATCCAATAATCGGCTTTATATTTTTATTTTTACAGGCATTATAAAAATCAACAGCTCCATACATATTTCCATGATCTGTCAGAGCAATTGCAGGCATATTTAGCTCATCACAAATAGATGCCATTGATGGAATCAGAGAACTGCCATCAATGAAACTAAATTCCGAATGATTATGTAAATGAACGAAGGATTTATCAGTCATAACTAATTTATTAGAATATAATCTGCCTGAAAATTAGTCTACTTATTTATGAAAATTTTGAAAGAATGATACATGAATTATGACCACCAAATCCAAAACTATTTGAAAGAGCATAATTAATTTCATGATCAATTGATTTATTTGGCGTGTAATCTAAATCACATTCAGGGTCTGGAGTAGTATAGTTTATAGTTCCATGAATTTTTTGTTCAGATATTGATTTTGCACAGGCTATAGCTTCCATTGCTCCAGCAGCTCCCGAGGAATGCCCAATAATTGATTTAGTGGAATTTATTTTTAAATTATATGAGTGGTCTCCGAATACTTTCTTAATTGCCATTGTTTCAGCTTTGTCATTTGCAGGGGTGGATGTCCCATGGGCATTAATGTAGTCAATATCTTTATAATTTAAATTTGCTTTTTTCAAAGCTTTATTCATTGCATTCTTAGCTCCTTTTCCTTCGGGTTCAGGTTGAACTAAATGGTATGCATCTGATGTACATGAATACCCAATAATTTCAGCAATTGGTGCCTTGCCTCTACTTAGTGCGTTTTCTAATTTTTCTAAGACAATGACGGCACTACCTTCAGACGGTACAAAGCCATCCCTATTTTTATCAAAAGGTTTACTAGCCATTTTTGGGTTATCATTTTGTGAAGTAAGTGCATGCATGTTGCAAAAACCTCCTAATGTAGTTTCACAAAAAGGTGCTTCAGCTCCACCTGCTAACATAATATCCGCATCGCCTCTTAAAATAACTTCATAGGCTTCACCAATGGCTTGAGTTCCAGCAGCACAAGCAGTTGAGACTGCATTTGAGTACCCTTCTAAATTAAATATCCTGCTAACATTTGAGGCAGCCATAT
>CAYTXB010000097.1:0-2782 GCA_964440895.1 uncultured Dehalococcoidales bacterium | reverse complement strand
GCATTTTTTACAGTATGAGGGTGCGCAATTGAGCAAACTCCACCAGCATTATTTATTAACTTAATAACATCAATGGTATTAAACTCAAATTGTTTTTCATACATTTCTTTGAAGGGATTCAAATATTCATCAAATGCATCTGAAACCTTTTTTACTATTCCTTTATTTTTCATTCCATATGCAATATGAAGCCTACCCAATGAGCCGTTAACATTAGTTAATATATCACCCCAATTTATCTCAAACCCTTTCTCTTTTAAGAAATCTAAAGTATTTTTTGCAAACTCATTTCTCCTAATTTGAAGTAATTTAAGAGTTTCATTTAACTCTTTATTGTCAGCATCAAAAAAATAGCCAAGAGTATGTATATTTGAACCTTCAAAAGAAGTAGATATTTCAACTCCGGGAATTAAAGTAATTTGATTATAAAAAGGATCAGATAAAATTTTTTTTGCCTTTTTGTATCCTGATAATGTGTCATGATCTGTAATTGAAAGGTACTTAATTTTTTTGATTAGCGCTTCATTTAGTATCTCAGATGGACTTAATTCGCCATCAGAAAAATTAGTATGAGTATGGAGGTCAGCTAGAGTCAAAATTATTGTGCTGTTTCAATTGATCTAGATTCTCTAATCACAACAACTTTAATCTGACCTGGATATTTAAGCGAAGATTCAATCTTTTCAACAATATTTTTAGCAAGTAGTGCGGAATCATCGTCATTAATTACTATAGGATCAACTAAAACTCTTAACTCTCTTCCTGCTTCAATTGCAAAACATTTATCAACTCCATCAAAACCCAATGCAATTTCTTCAATATCTTTCAATCTTTTAACGTAAGCTTCTGCAGAATCTCTTCTTGCCCCAGGTCTAGAAGCACTAATAGCATCCGCTGCAGCAACAATGAAAGATTCAGTTGTTGTAAAGTCTGAATCATGATGCTCCCTTATTGTTGTTACAATTTTAGGGTCAATTTCATATTTTGAAACAAGTTCAGCTCCTATTTCAGCATGAGGACCATCTATTTCATGGGTAAGTGCTTTTCCAATATCATGTAAAAATCCTCCAGTTCTGCTTACTTTAACATCTGCTCCAATTTCTTCAGCCATTAGAGCGCTAAAATTAGCAACTTCAACAGAGTGCTGTAATACATTTTCTCCATAGCTGTATCTAAATTTTAATCTTCCTATGATTTCGACTAGTTCAGGTGGCAATCCTTTAATATTTGATTCGAAAGTAGCATCCTCACCAGCTTTTCTTATTGTTTTATCAATTTCGCTTTGAGATTTTCTTGTTATGGACTCTATCCTTGCTGGGTGTATTCTTCCATCCTTAATTAATTCATTCAAAGAATTTATAGCTATTTGCCTTCTAATTGGATCGAAGCATGAAACTGTAACAGAATCCGGTGATTCGTCTACAATTAAATCTACCCCTGTAGCTTTTTCAATTGCTCTTATATTTCTCCCATCTCTACCAATCAGCCTTCCCTTCATTTCTTCATTTGGTATAGAGACAGATTGAACTGTTTCTTCAGCTACTACATCAGATGCAAACCTTTGTATTGCTCCAGCAATTACATCACGAGCATGATCATCTATATTATTTTCTAATTCTTCTTGGGCTGCTCTATACTTTTTGGCTATGTTATGTTCAATATCTTCTTGAGCCTCTTTCATTAAAATATTTTTTGCTTCATCAAGTGATATATCAGATGCCTCTTCAATTTTTTTTGCGTATAGTACTCGAGCTTTATTAAGTTCATCTTTTTGATTATTAATTAGTTTAATCTGGTCACTAATTTTTTTATTTTCTTTTTCATTTTCACTGAGCTTTTTATTGGCATCTTCTTTTAACGAATTAGCAAGATCCATTTTTTGTTGAACTTCATTTCTTTGTTTATTAATTTCTTTTTCAGATTCAAGTCTAAATTGCAAAGATTTTTCTTTAGCTTCAATTAAAATTTCTTGACTCCTTTCTTGAGCCATTCTAATTTGCTGATCAATAGCATTTTTTGAAGCAATTTGTGATCTTTGATCAATTACAAGTTTAATTACAAAGCCAGCAAGGCCTGACAATATTCCAGATATTAATACAGATATTATTATGAGCGTTAAATCACTCATATTTTCTCCTTTAATTTTTTATTAATTATTAAAAATTAAATTTGAAAATTGATAATTTAAATAATTATTGCTCTGAATCACTTGATTCGTCAGCATCAGCACCTTCTTCAGCACCTTCTTCAGCACCTTCTTCAGCACCTTCTTCAGCACCTTCTGCCACAACAACTTCTTCCTGGACTCTTGGAGGCTGTATCCATGCCACAGATATTTCTGGGTCACCTACAAGCTCAACGCCATCGGGCAATACTAAGTCACCTCTTTTTATATTTGATTCAAGATCTACAAGCACAGAGACATCTGCCTCTATTTGACTTGGAACTGTAAATGGTTTTGAAAGCACAGACAAAGAATAAATAGCTTGTGTCACTGCACCTGCACCACCCCTTGTTCCTGGCGCTTCACCAATCAGTACTACAGGTACTTCAACTTCAATTGCTTTATTTTCATCGACTCTCATAAAGTCAACATGTTGGAGTTCGCCCGTTGCCGGATGCTGATCAACATTTCTCACTAATGTGGTGTGTTCCATTTCAGAATCTACTATTTTCACTGGATTAGTTCTACCAGCTTCTTGCAAAACTTTTAAAACACTTATTGTGTCAGATTGAAGAGCAATAGATTCCATTCCAGGACCATAAACGTGAATTGGCAAAA
>CAYTXB010000096.1:0-2852 GCA_964440895.1 uncultured Dehalococcoidales bacterium | reverse complement strand
GGAGCAAATGCAAGACCATTTTCTACTAGACACAATAGTCTTGGTCAAGATTTATTTCTGAGAATAGCTACAGAATTAAATCTAAAAAAATTAATAGTAGGTGGAATTGAAAAAGTATATGAGCTTGGCAGAGTATTTAGAAATGAAGGAATAGATCATAATCATAATCCAGAATTTACAACTATTGAAAGTTATGAAGCATATGTTGACTACGAATCAATTATGGAATTAGTAGAGGAGATGGTTTCAGGGGCATCAATGGAAGTAAATTCTTCATATGAACTTGATTATGGTGAAGATATTGGCATTATTGATCTTAAGCCTCCATGGAAAAGAATTGAATTAAGAAAGGCAATAATAGATTTTTCAGGTTTTGATTTTATGTCTATAAAAAATTCAAATGATCTAGCAAATAAAATGAAAGAATTAAACATACATGTTGAACCTAATTCATCATGGGCATCTATGATAGATAAAGTTATTTCAGACAAAGTAGAGCCTAATCTAATTCAACCTACTTTCCTTGTTGATTATCCTGTAGAAATGTCTCCTTTAGCAAAAAGAAAGTCACCTGATAGTGAAATTGTAGAAAGATTCGAGGCCTTTGTAATGGGTTCAGAATTAGCCAATGCTTTTTCTGAGTTAAATGATCCTATAGATCAAAGAGACAGATTTGAAGAGCAAGAAAAATTGAGAAAAAAATTCAATGATGAAGAAATGGACAGGCTAGAAGAAGATTTTTTAATAGCAATGGAGCACGGAATGCCACCCACTGGAGGACTTGGTTTGGGAATTGACAGATTGATAATGCTGTTGAGTAAAAAAACAACAATTAGGGATGTAGTTTTATTTCCTCAATTAAAATCATTAGAGTGATGAATCATGCTAGATATTAAATACATTTTAGAGAATAAAGAACAGGTAGAATCAAAACTGTCATCGATGGGGGAAAAAATAGATTTTTTTAAAATCGAAAATTTATCAAGTGAAAGAAAAATTCTAATCCAAAGAATTGAAGAAATTAATTCAATAAGAAAAACTACCAGCAAAGAAATTGGTGACTCAAAAGGAAAACCTTCAGAGTCCTTAATTAGGCAAATGAAATCATTTGGTCTTGAGCTGTCAAAAAAATCTGAAAAATTAAAAGATGTTGAAAATAATTTAGAGAATATTCTTTTGAGGTTGCCCAATTTACCGCTCGATTCAACCTTGATTGGTGAAAATGATAAATCGAATAAAGTTTTAAAAACTTTTAACGAAAAAAATAAAATTGATTCATCAATTCCTCATTGGGATTTAGGTGAAAAATTTAAAATTATTGATCTCGAGAAAGGGGTTAAATTAACTGGAGCAAGATGGTATTTGTTAGCAGGCAAAGGCGCAATGCTCCAAAGAGCCCTTGTTCAATGGATGCTTAATGAGCATGTATTTACCAATGGTTATAAAGAAATTGCTCCTCCCTATTTGGTAAATAAGAATACAATGACAGGTTCCGGTAATCTTCCAAAATTTGAAGAAACATTATTTAGTGATAGTAATAATGATTTATGGCTGATTCCAACTGGAGAAGTTTCATTGAATAATATGTTTGGAAACGAAATTATAAAGCATGAACTTCCTTTAAAATACGTAACTCATACTCCTTGCTTTAGAGATGAAAAAAGTTCAGCTGGAAGAGATACTAGAGGAATAAAAAGAGTGCATCAATTTGAGAAAGTAGAATTATATAGATTTGAACACCCCTCAAATTCTATGGATGCATTTAATGAAATGGTTTCTGAAGTCTCTAGATTATGCGAGGCATTAAATTTTACTTACAGGATAGTTGAGCTTTGTACTGGAGATATCGGCTTTCAGTCAGCTAAAACTTATGATATTGAAGTATGGTCTCCCGGCTGTCAAGAATGGCTAGAAGTTTCTTCGATCTCAATTTGTACAGATTTTCAGTCACGTAGAACAAATACAAGATTTAGAGATGAGTTAGATAATAAAATAAAGTTTCCTCATACTTTAAATGGCTCTGGATTAGCTTTACCAAGGGTGATTATTGCTATATTAGAAAATAATCTATTAGAAGACGGAACTATTAGTATTCCTGAGGTTTTGAGAGAATACACAAGGTTTGATTCAATTAATTAAATTTTTCCATTGCTTTCGGAAATCCATTATTTAATATCTCTATAATACACAAATAAGCATTTTCAATTGACTTCACAGCAACCTCTTCTTCATTTTTGGAAAAATCACCTAATACATAGTTAACATGTTCATTTTTACTTCCTGGTTTTCCAATACCTATTCTTAATCTATTGTATTCGTTTGTATTTAGCTCATATTCAATTGATCTTAGTCCGTTGTGCCCTCCATGACCCCCCTTTGTTCTAACTCTAATTTCACCTAAATCTAGATTCATATCATCTACAACAACAACAATTTTATTTGGTTTAATATTTAATTCATTAGCAACTTTTTTAACTGCTATACCCGACTCATTAATGTAGAAAAAAGGTTTTGAAAAATATACTTCATTATTATTTATTTCTGATTTAAATAAGCCAGAATATTTATTTTTAATAATTTCTTTTTCTAATTTATTAAATAAAAAGTCCATAGCCCAGAATCCAATGTTATGTCTATTTTTTTCGTACTTTGGTTCAGGGTTACCTAAACCAACTATAAGCCATTTGTTATCCATTACTTTCTTCCAGCTTTTTAATAAACTCTTTTTCAGTCAGAATTCTTACCCCTAATTCTTGAGCTTTTTTTAATTTTGACCCGCTATTAACTCCACTAACTAGAATATCCGTTTTTGAAGAAACTCCAGATTGAAACTTTCCGCCATTATCTTTTAT
>CAYTXB010000095.1:0-2917 GCA_964440895.1 uncultured Dehalococcoidales bacterium | reverse complement strand
CATTTTTTCCTCAATTATTATTAAAAATTTAATAAAGTAGTCAACTAATAAAAGTTAGATTACAATAAACAAGTTTCAAATGAATATTATATTCAGAAATGAATTTAAAACAATAATTTAAGAATTAAAAATATATAACGTAACTCAAAATGACTAAAAGGACATATCAACCAAAAAAAAGAAAAAGAGCAAGAACTCATGGATTTAGAACAAGAATGAGAACTAAAAGTGGTAGAAGTGTCTTAAAAAGAAGAAGAGTTCGAGGAAGGAAACTTTTAACTGTAGTGTCCAAAAAATGGATATAAAAACTAGTTTTGGTTAACACATTAAAAACTTCTAAAGATTTTTTAGAAGTTATCTCAAAAGGGCAAAAATATACTAAGTCAGGACTTATCTTTTATTCTTTAAAAAATAATTCTGAAGAAATTAAACTAGGAATATCTATTAAGAAAAAAACTGGAAACGCAGTTTATAGAAATAAACTTAAAAGACAAATCAAAAACATAATTAATATTAATTTAGAACATTTAATAGGTTTTAATTTAGTTGTAGTAAGTTACGAGAAGAGACAAAAACCTTTTAAGCATCAAGAATTGGAATTAGTTTTTGAGAAGTTTTTTAAAAAAGTTAAATCTTTTAAATGATAAAATATCTACTTTTAAAATTAATATCATTCTACAAATCTTTTTTATCGCCATATTTTGGTGGCAATTGTAAATATGAACCATCTTGTTCAAATTATAGCCATCAAGCTATAAGTAAGCACGGGGTATTCAAGGGAAGCTTTTTAACAATTTTAAGATTAGCAAAGTGCAATCCATTCTCAAGAGGTGGGTATGACCCAATTAATTAAATGAAAAAATTTAGAAAAAAATTAATCAGTTTATTTGTTTTTACCATATCTTTGTCATTTATTGCATGCATGAATGACATGCAGCATCAAGGTAATTGGGCTTCGCCAGTACTAAGCAATGATGTAGTAATTGTGCCTTCTAACGAAGGTAAAATTCATAAATATTTTATTTCTCAAAATTCATTTGATTTGTTTAATGAGTTTCCTTCATCAGACTCTAGAATTGGATCGTTTTATGGTGATCTGGTGCTAAATGATGACGTAGTATATGGAATAAGCTATGGAAGCGATGAGGGAGAAAAATGTCAAAATAAGAGTTGTATTTCATATTTATTTGCAATTAATATTGAAGGCCTGGATTCAGTCTGGCCACTTGAATTTATTCAAATTGATGGAGCAGTGGTTGGAGGCGTAAAGTATTCGAATGAAAATTTATATTTTGCAACTTCAGAAAATGATTCATTTAGCGAAAAAGGCGGCTTCTTTTATTCTGTTAATGCAAACAACGGGCAAATTGAGTATAAAATACCAATTGAAAACAGAGTTTATAATTCTATAGAAATTAATGAGGATAATAAAATTGCGATAGTAGGTGACACTTCAGGAAAGTTATCGCTTTATAATATTAATAAAGATATAAATTTATCCCCTGAAAATAGAATTATTTCAACTATTGAAACAAATTATTCTATTATTTCGCCTGCAATAAAATTGGTAAATTCGAATTTGGAAAGTAACTATTGCATAGGAAACATAAACGGTGAAATTATATGTTTTAAATTAGAAAATTTAAATGGGTTTTCGCTAACTGAATGGGCTTCATTAAAAATAGATGGATGGATATGGTCAGACATGAAACTTATTGCTGGCCAAAATTCACTATTTGTGATTTCACTCTCAGGAAATCTGTATAAAATCAGCGCTGATCCAGATTCAAAAAGTCTCAAAATTATATGGGAACAAAATATTGATAAAAGTGGTAAACCAGTTTCAGGTATTCTTATTTATGACAAAGGCCCCCTTTTTAACGGAATAATTCCATTTGATAAAGATAAAGTAGTAATAACTGAATTAAATAATGGTTCAATTGTTGAAGAGTTTCCTTTTAAAGAGGGCGTTCAATCATTACCTGTAATAAATGATGATTATATGTATTTTATTGATAAAGATAATAAGTTTAGGGGATTTTCTTTAATAGATAGATCACAAAGATTATGTTTTGACTTAAAAGAAATGAAGGGTTGTGACTGATGGGCTTTTTATGGAATGAAATAATAATGAAGCCTATGGTAAATATTCTTACTTTGTTTTATTCAATTTTTTCTGACAATTTTGGTTTGAGTATTATTGTATTCACCATATTAATTAGAATTCTCATGATCCCTATTTCTTTTAGACAAGTTAAGCAGATGCTTGGTATGCAATCAATTCAGCCAAAGCTAAAGAAAATTCAAGAAAAATATAAAGATAAAAGAGACAGAGATAGTAGGCAAAAAATGAGCCAAGAAACTATGGCTCTTTATAAGCAATCTGGTGTAAATCCTGTAGGGTGTCTTGGGCCAATGATTATTCAGTTGCCTATATGGATAGGACTATATAGAGCAATTTTTAAAGTTGTTCCTGCAACACCTGAAGGATTTGCAGATTTATCTTTTTACTTGTATTCATGGAATCCGGTTGTAGGCAAAGTGCCTCTGGATAGTAAATTTTTAAATATTGATCTCGTTAATCCAGTTCAGCAAGCGGGCACAATATTTGCTATTTTACTTCCTTTAGTTGTAGCTTTTACAACTTTTGCACAGCAAAAAGTTTCAATGTTTAAAAGTTCCGACCCTAGGCAGGAGCAAACTAATAAAATGATGTTATGGATGATGCCTATTATGTTTGGATTTTTTACATTGTCGTTTCCTGCTGGATTGGCAACTTATATTATTTTTTCTAATATTGCAGGTTTTTTTATTCAAATTTATGTACTTAAGAAATTAAAAGTTAAGAATTCATTAAAAGAATTTTTAACACTTTCTTCTCCTGAAAAGAATGAAGAAAATTTAAATAAACAAAATA
>CAYTXB010000094.1:0-2952 GCA_964440895.1 uncultured Dehalococcoidales bacterium | reverse complement strand
TCTCTAATTCGACATTTACTTCTGGAAAAGCAGAAATCAAAGATTCCATTGAGGCATCATTATTTTGAATAGATGATTGATATCCTCTAGAAAAAGCATCCACAAAGTCATCTACTGTTTCTGGGTTATTTTTTAAATATTCTTCACTAGTTACAAGGACTAATTCATGGTATTTAGGTATCCCCCATTCTTCAAACTTCAAAATATTTACTTCTCTACCTTCAAGTTCAATCAAAATTGATTCGTGAGACCAAAATGCTCCTATGATTGCATCTACCCTCTCACTTAATAATGCCGGCACAAGATCAAAGCCAACATCAACCAAATTAACTTCATCAATTGTTAAATCTTGCTCTTCAAGAATTGAACTTAAGATCCCTATATTTAATGGAATTCCAGGATAACCAATTGTTTTATTTTTAAGTTTTGAAGGGCTATCTATACCAGAATCTCCTAATGTCATAATAGAATTCAAAGGAGTTTTAACTATAGAATGCACCGCAACTACAGGTATTCCCTCGCTTCTTGCAAGAAGTAAATCTGGCTGGTAACTAATTCCAAATTCATCTCTACCTGAAGCTACTGTTTGCAATATTGATGCTGGATCAGAAGGGGTATATACATCAATATTTATATTTTTTTCGTCAAAATATCCTTCATCGATTCCGTAATAAATTCCTGCATGATTAGAATTTGGATACCAATCTAATGCAAGTGATATATCTATTTCTTCCTTCTCATTCCCACAGGAAACTAAAGTAAAAATCACAATTAATAATATTTTTTTCATATTACCCTCCTCTAATTGGATATTTTTTTAATATTAATTTTTCTAAAAAATAAAAAAATGAAAATAATGCAATTGCTAACAATGAAAGTACAAAAATAGAAGCAAAAACGCGTTCTGTTAAAAATTGAGGAGAAGATATCTTTATTAACCAACCCAATCCTCCGCTAGCCCCCACCCATTCGCCAACAACTGCACCAATAACAGATGAAACGGATGCAATCTTCATTCCTGAAATTAAATATGGAAAGGAGTAAGGAACCTGAATCTTATAAAATATTTGAAATTTTGAAGCACCAAACTGTTGGGACATTTTTATCATTTCGGTATCAACTGACTTTAAGCCATCTAAAAAATTAACAATTATAGGAAAGAAAGAAATAATAACCACTATAATAATTTTTGAAAGAATGTTAGGCCCAAACCAAACAAGCAATAAAGGAGAAAGTGTAATAACTGGTATTGTTTGACTTGCTATAAGCAAAGGATAAATACTTCTTTCTAAATTTTTAAAAAAGAAAATAATAATTGCAATATTTACTGCTAAAAGTGCAGATAATGAAAGACCAAAAATTACCTCAGTAAATGTCGTAACAAAGTGATTAAATATTATTTTGTATGAAGAAAATAATTCTTTAAAAATTAATGATGGGGGAGGCAGAAACCATTCTTCTACATTTAAAACTCTTACTAAAAATTCCCATAGGACAAATAAAAAAGTTATAAGAATTAAAGAAGGTAAAATTTGAAAACGTGCTTTATTCATTTCTTTTTAATAACTCTTTGATCTTTATTTTTAAATTAGGCAGGTTAGATTTTTTATTGATACCTATTTCTGTAACAATTTTGGCTGGATCACCATTTAAAACAATTAATTTATTGGATATTTTTAAAGCTTCATCAATATTATGAGTAACTAAAACAACAGATTTATTATGTTTTTTTAGTATATTTATTAGCCAATCTTGCAGATCCTCTTTTGTTATTGAGTCAAGAGGGCTAAATGGTTCATCTAATAATAAAATTGGCCTATTTGTTAAAAAAGACCTGATTAATGAAACTCTTTGCTTCATACCTTTTGATAATTGATGAGGATACTTATTTTCAGAACCATTTAAGAAAAATTCTGACATTAACTTTTTTGCCTTAGGGTAAGACTCGTGTTTTTTTATTCCTGACAATTCAAGTGAAAAAACAGCATTATCTAATACATTTTTCCAAGGAATTAATAGGTCTTTTGATTGAGAGAAACCAAAATTTTCTTTAACTTCGGGAATATCTGTATTTATACTTATGCTACCGTTAAATTCTTCATCAATCCCAGAGATTATATTTAAAAGTGTAGTTTTTCCAATACCGCTTGGACCTAATATTGATATGATTTGATTTTCAATTAGTTCGAAATTTATATCTTGAAAGATTACTTTATCTTCATAAACTTTTTTAAGATCTTTAACTTTTAGAATTGAATTCAATTAAATTTCCCTTCGCTGGCATTATCCAGAAATCAGGTATTGTGGGTCGGCTATCTAATAGCCCTCTCAGCATAAGCTCCCCTTAAACTAATCCAATATTATTTTAAATTATTTGTAATATCAAGGGAGAAAAATAAACTAAAATTATGTTAAAAAAGGACAATAAAGAGCATACATGCATAATTTGTGGTGCTAAAATTTTAGATGTGCATTGTAAAATTAAATGCCAAAATTGTGGCTACATAAGAGATTGTTCGGACCCATAAATGAATTTAATACATAAATCTAAATACAAAATTATTCTTTCATTGTTATTTATATTTTTTTTATCTTGCTCAAATGAAATTGAAAATAACAAAACTGCGGATGAAATTATTTCAGATTCTTCAAAAAGAGTCTCAGATTGGAATTCATTTAGATTCAGTCTTGAACATGAAAAGGGTTTAACAAGCCTATCAAGCGGTTCCTATCAACTCAAATCTGCAAGAGGTGAAATAATTTTACCTAGAAGAGTGAAATTAGAGACTAATGCTATAACTTTAGGTCAACTAATCAAGCTTGATGTTATTTTAATAAATGAAAGAAGTTATTGGACAAATCCAATAAATCAAAAATGGAGTGAAATCCCTCCTGGTCAAAGCCCTTTTGGGACATTCGATGTTGGTGAAGTAGTAAAAGATATATTAACAA
>CAYTXB010000093.1:0-2971 GCA_964440895.1 uncultured Dehalococcoidales bacterium | reverse complement strand
ATTGTTGAATATAATGGAGAAGAATTAAATACAACAAGTGAGAAGGTAACAATTACTGATTGGGAACCTACTGAAAGAGTTTATTAAATTGGAAGCTTTAATAAAAGTTAAAAGATTTAATCCTGAAGAAAGTGAAGATTCTTATTACCAAGATTACTCGGTAGATGTTGCAGATGATTCTACTATTCTAGACAGTCTAATAAAAATTAGAGAGCAACAAGATGGAACGTTAAGTTTAAGATGTTCATGTAGAGCATCTATTTGCGGATCTTGCTCTATGAGAGTTAATGGTTCAGCTAAATTAGTATGCAAAACTAGAGTTAAAGAAGTTTCGCCTGACGGAGAGCAAATAATTGTAGAACCAATGGGCAATTTTACTGTTATTAAGGATTTGGTAACTGAAATGGACTCATTTTGGTCCAAAATGAAAAGTATTGATCCTTATGTTAAGACTTCTTTTGAACCCGAAGCAGAGCATATAGCTTCAAACGAAAGTATGACTCATTTGTTAGGTGTAATGAATTGCATTATGTGTGGAGCATGTGTTTCTGAATGTACGGCAATGGAAGTAGATCCTACTTTCACTGGCCCTGCAGCACTAGCAAAAGCATATAGATTTGTTGCTGATCCAAGAGATGAGGAAACTAACTCAAGACTTGGTAATCTGAATGAGAATACTGGGGTTTGGGATTGTACAAGGTGCCTAGCTTGTGTGGAGGTATGTCCTAAAGACGTTGCACCTATGGAAAGAATTGTTAAAATGCGTGATCTTGCTATTGAAGAAGGTTACACAAATACAAGCGGTTATAGGCACACTGAAAGTTTTAATGACTCAATTAAAAAACATGGAAGGCTTGATGAAACTAGGTTGGCACTTGAAAGTACTGGATTGCTAAATATAACTGGATTAATTGACTTGGCAAAAATAGGAATCAAATCATTATTTAGAGGTAAATTGCCACCAATTCTCCCTCATAGACCTAAAGATATGAAAAAGGTAACATCTATTGCAGAAAGATTAGATAATCAAGGGAAAGAAGAAGACTAATGAAATATGCATTTTATCCTGGATGTGTGGCAAGAGGTGCAGCGCCTGAATTATACAAATCAACAATGATGGTTGTAGATAAGCTTGGCATTGAATTAGAAGAAATCGAAAAAGCAGCTTGTACAGGAGCTGGTGTCTTACAAGAAAAAAATCAAAAATTAGGTGATGTATTGAATGTTAGAACTCTTGCATTAGCCGAGCAAATGGGTTTAGGGATAATGACTATTTGTTCTACATGTCAGGGAGTAATATCTCAAGCAAACCATAGGGTTGTTAATGATCAGGAATATTTAGACGAAATTAATGCAGAACTTGCTGAAGAAGGTTTGCATTATTCAGGTAAAACTGAAGTGAAGCATTTATTGTGGATACTGCTAGAAGACATAGGCGTTGAAAAACTTCAAAATATGTTTAATATCGATCTATCTGGTTTTAATTTCGCACCATTTTATGGTTGCTACATCATAAGACCTTCAGATGCATTAGGAATAACTGATAATCCACAAAGAAAACATTCACTTGATATTGTTATCGAATCCACAGGTGCACAATCAACAGATTATGGCGGAAAAACAAAATGTTGTGGATTTCCGATATTGTTAATTAATCAAAAAAATTCCTTAAAAATGGTTGCCACTCATACTGGTGACGCTAAAGATAATGGCGCTGATGCAATGGTTACCCCTTGCCCGTTGTGCCATTTAAATTTAGATGGTTATCAAGCAAAAGCAAGAAAGCAAAATAAAAGAGGCAAGGCTGACTTACCAATTTTGCATTTGCCTCAACTTATAGGGATGGCTATGGGCCTAGACCCTAAGGAGCTGGGAGTAAATAAACATCTTGTATCGACGGCTAATTTTATTAAATCTTTGAAGTCAAAAGTTTCTCAGAATTAAATAATCATTCCACCATCAATAATATGTGCAACTCCTGTGGTATATTTTGATTCATCTGAAGCCAAATATAAAGCTAAGTTAGCTATTTCTTCTGGTTGCCCTAATCTTCCCATTGGTTGCCTTGCTATAAAATCCTTTTTTGCCTGGACAGGATCATCTTCAGCGTTAATTCTATCTTGAAGAGAAGGTGATTCAACTGTTGCTGGTGCGATTGCATTGCACCTGATACCTTTGCCAACAAAGTCTTTTGCGACTGATTTGGTAATCCCAATTATTGCAGCTTTGCTTGCAGTATAAGAAAATCTATTTACAACACCAGCTAGGCTTGATGCAACCGAAGACATATTAATTATTGAACCTGAGCCCTGTTCTATCATATAAGGAAGGTAAAGTTTAATAATTTGATACATAGATTTTACGTTTATATCAAATGCTTGATTCCATTGATCATCATCGCACTCTAGGATAGTTCCACCATGAACAAATCCTACTCCATTAAATAAAATATCAATTCCACCCGTCACTTTATAAATGTTTTCAATATCACTATATTTAGTTACATCCGCTTGTATTGTTTTCATTCCACTAAGAGTGTCTAAAGTTCCTTGATTAATATCACATGCATAAACTTCAGCTCCGTTTTCTGCAAATAGTTCAGCTGTAGACCTTCCAATCCCTTGACCTGCTGCAGTAACTAGAGCTTTTTTCCCTTTAAGTTTCATTTATGACTGACCTTTCATTACATCAATTAATTCTTCAACAGCCTTTGAAGATGCTGTAAGCCCGTCTTTTTCACTTTGGCTCAAATTAAGATTAACTATTTCTTCTATACCTGAACTACCAAGTTTAACAGGAACTCCAGCATAGACACCTTTGATATCGTATTCACCATCTAGCATCGCAGCACAAGGAAACACTTCTTTAGTATCAAATATTATTGCATCTACCATCTGAGCAACAGCAGCGGAAGGGGCGTAATAAGCACTTCCTGTTTTTAGATGAGCAACAATTTCAGCTCCACCATCTC
>CAYTXB010000092.1:0-2995 GCA_964440895.1 uncultured Dehalococcoidales bacterium | reverse complement strand
GTTGTATTAAACCGTTAGAGTCTACTTCAATTGAAATACTTTTTCCAGTACTTGTGTCATTAGTAGAAATTGAAATTATATTTAAACCTTCTTTAGAAATGATTTCAGTAACGTCCCTAATCAGGCCAACTCTATCATCAGAGTCAATTTTTAGGAAAGTATTTTCTCTATCGTCATCATTTATAAACATTGTTAATTTTTTTACAAGATTTGGAGTGTTTAATGAACCTGAACCAACCATAAGCAATAATTCATCTAAGCTAGCATATGAGAGTTGATTGGCAATTTCTTCAAGAGGTAAATTTATTTTTAGTTTTTCTACTAAATTCTTTGTTACTTCTTCACCTCTGCTAATACTTAAATTTTTTTCCTCTTTTCTAAACCATTGTCTAATTTTAAATCTAGACTTACTTGTTGTTATAAATCCTAAATCAGTATTTAGCCATTCTAATTTTGGCCCTTGAGATGAATTTGATTTGATAATTTCAACTGAATCACCATTTGAGATTGTTGCATTTAATGGCACATGAAGACCATTTATTAGTGCTGAACTAACTTCATTTCCTAATTCAGTGTGTAATTCGTATGCGAAATCAATGGGTGTTGATCCTTCAGGAATTGATTTAATGTCTCCAGCAGGGGTATAACAGTATATCCTTTCCTTTGATAAATCAGTTTTTACAGAATCAATATAGTTATCATCTTCGGGGATTTCGATTTGCCAATCAATTAGATTCCTAAACCAATTTAATTTATTCATATAACCATTATCGTATTTTGATTCATCTTTATATTGCCAATGTGCAGCAATACCCATTTCTGCAGTATTATGCATATCTTTTGTTCTAATTTGAATCTCAACAGGATAACTGTCTAAACACATTACTGTTGAATGAATAGATTGATACATACTTTCTTTAGGGTTAGCTATATAATCATCGAATTCTCCTGGGATTGGCTTCCATAGCTCATGAAGTGTTCCAAGAGCCTTATAGCAATCTACCTTTGAGTTAACAATAATTCTTAATGCTGTTAAATCATGAATTTCATCAAATCTTTTACCCAAAATAGAATACTTTTCAATTTTTTTAAAAATGCTATACAAGTGTTTAACTCTTCCTTTGACTACAAATTGTATGGATGATTTAGTTAAAGCATCCTCCAATAATTTTATGGCCCTAGATGCATACTTCTCTCTTTCTTTTCTTTTGCTTGAAACAAGTGAAGCAATTTCTTTATATGAATTAGGTAAAAGATATTTAAATGATTCATCTTCAAGCTTCCATTTAAAATCCCACATGCCTAATCTATGGGCTAAAGGTGCAAAAATTTCCATAGTTTCTTGGGCAATTCTTGAAATTGATTCTTCGTCAAGCGCATGAAGAGTTTCCATATTATGTAATCGGTCTGCTAATTTTATTAAAATAACTCTTGCATCTTCCGAAGTTGCTACTAGCAATTTTCTTATTGTTGCTGCCTTGGCTAATTGACTGCTCGATGACAAGTTATTTTTTGAACTAATTTTTAGTGTTGGTAACTTTGTTACTCCATCAACAAGGCCCGCTACTTCTTTGCCAAATAAATCTTCTATTTCTTCATATTCAATTCCACAGTCTTCAATTACATCATGCATTAAAGCTGCCGATATAGTTTGGCAGTCCATTCTCATATTTGCTAAATAAATTGCTGTGTAAATTGGATGAATTATGTAAGGGTCTCCAGTTTTTCTTAATTGTCCTTCATGACACTTTTTAGCAAATTTAAAAGCCTTGTTAACAGTATCTACATCAGCTTCAGATAAATATTCACTTACAGCTGAAATTAAAGTTGTATTAGATTTATTTATTGTTGTCATATTAAAATTTTCTAATTTTTAAAAAAATTAAACAAGTTAATCTCTTTTTGGCATCCCAGGAAATCCAAGAGAGGAAGAATATTTTCCTATAATATCCATATATTTTTTTGGCAATTCATAGTTCTTATTATCAATTTCATTTATTTCTCCATAATTTTTTCCGTCATCGCAAATACTAAATAATTCAATTATGTTATTTTGAAAAATAAATGAAACTTTATACAAAAAAGTACATTCTATACTTTCAGTATTTTTGATAGGCAGATTTAGACTTTCAAGTAAAAGTTCAGATTCTTTACCTTCAATCTCTTTTAGAAGAAAATAATCGTCATCTTTTAGCCTTTCAATCCTAATACTTTGTGAATTATATAATTTAAATTCTTGGTAAATATTGCTTGAATTTATATTACTATTTGAAGTGCAATCAATATAATTAGAACCATCTAAATTAGAATGGTAAAAATATATTTTATTACTTGCATTAAATTGTATTTTCCATCCAGGTGTTAAAACTTGAGCATAGAACATTCCTGGCTCTGGGCAATCAAGTGACGTATCATTAAAAATTACATTTTCATATGAGATCACAGATATGTCTGATGCCAATATGCCGAGCTTATTTGATAATTCAGCCATAAATAGTCCGCCAAAACTTGGTATTTCAGGCGTTGGAGTAGGTTCAGGCGTTGATGTTGGAGCTGGAACATAATCATCCTTTTCTGCAGGCTTAGGTGTTGGAGTTGCAAACTGAGGATTTACAGCATTGTAATCAGGATTTTCATCACTTGAGAAATTGCTGATCAATATTATTGAAATAATAAAAATAGTCAAAATCGAACTTGCAATTAAAAGAACAATATTTTTATTATTTAGATTCATTTTCAAATTTTATTTTAAAAAAATTATAAATTTCTTCAATATATTTATTTTTATTGTATATGAATGCATCCCCATGGTTTGAGCAATTTTTAAATTCTAAAAATTTTTACGCTTCACGAGTTGGGACCCTGAAACCAACGTACCAAAATCCAATTAATCCTAATGTAAATACTAAAATTTTTAACCAAGGCCCTGGGACTGCAATAGGAGATAAAGGAAAAATAGCTAAAAAAATAAAAAAAGACATCATAGATTGAGCAA
>CAYTXB010000091.1:0-3139 GCA_964440895.1 uncultured Dehalococcoidales bacterium | reverse complement strand
GAGGTGCAATTGTATATACAAAAAACAACCGCTGGAGGCGAACACTAAGTCTTCTCCAAGTTTGATTATTTAATAAGCCTCTAGTGGTTTATATTAAAAGAGCTCCAACTTTTTGGAGCTCTTTTTTAATGACTTCTTCTAGACTTTTGATGAGATTCGTCATCATTAATTAAATTATCATTTATATAATCATGATTAATTTTCCAGCCAAGACCGTTGCCAGTTGGCATATGTATAAACCCTTCGTCGTCCATAGGGTCCATAATTTCATCTAAATAATCTGGTGGCTTTTCGTAGTCAACATGGGGGTGCAACAAACCTCTTTCATAAAATTCACCTGGCAATCTCATTGAGCCTAATGCATGCAGGTTACCTTCTTTGCCACCGTGGACTTCCATAGCCATATTATATGACTCAGCAAGATGAGCCACTTTCATTAAGGGGGTAAGTCCACCCAAGTCGCCGACTCCACCTCTTAAAATATCGACAACATCGTTTTTTATCCATTCTGCCCTTGTTGAAATTTTTCCCGTCATTGTTTCAGGACCGATAATTGGTATATCCAACTGTTCTGAAAGCCACTTATATGAAGACATGCTGGACTCATCCATAGGCTCTTCAAACCAATAAAAGTTTAGTTTTTCCAGCTCTCTTCCAATCCACAATGCTTCCATTCTGGAATAAAAATGATATGAATCAAGCATCAAAGGAATATCATCTCCTACTGCTTCTCTAACTGCAGCACAAGCCATAATATCTTTCTTTGGGTCAGGCGCACCTTCTATAGGTGGCATCCAGCCATGTAATTTCACAGCCCTGTACCCTCTTTCTTTAACGCACCATTCCGCAAAATTTCCATATTCTTCTGGAGTTGATAACCCGCCTTTAATTGTGTCTCCACACATAGTGCTTGCATATGCAGGAACCTTGTCTCTATATAAACCTAATATATTGTTAACAGGCTGCCCCATTATTTTTCCTACGAGATCCCATAAAGCAAGATCAATAGTAGATAAAATTCTTTCATCAATTTGAGTTACTATTCTTTGCATATGCATCATTTTTTCCCAAATTTTTTCTCTGAAGAAAGGGTTTTCACCTAGCAGTATTGGCGCTATAACCTTTTCAACAATTTGTGGATTTGCACCAAATGCATAACCCTTATGACCTTCATCTGTTTCAATAATCACCATGCACTGAGATACTTTTCTCGGTTTTTTAGCTGGATGCCCATGCCCCTCATCATCACTCTCTACATATGATGTGTATTCAAATAACTTTGTTTCTACTTTTGATATCTTCATAATTTAACCTCTTTTTATATACAATAGTTAAAAAGTAAATCAATTTAGTAGGAATTTCAATGAAAAGCATATTAATAACAGGTGGCGCAGGGTTGGTTGGATCAGTTTTGACTAAGGGCCTTAAGGATAAATTTAACATAAGAATACTTGATATAAAAAAAGTTGATGGTGTCGATAGCTATAATGGGGATATAAGCAATATCGATTCTATTATGCCTGCGTTTGAAGGCATCGATACTGTTGTTCATTTAGCTGGAGACAGAAGGGTTTATGGCGATTGGGATTCTATATTAAATAATAATATTATTGGGCTTTACAATATTTATGAAGCCGCACGTCTTTCAGGGGTAAAAAGAGTGGTTTTCGCAAGCTCGCAGCATGCAACTGGAGGGTTTTACGATGTAGAGCCATATTCATTTATCAATGATGGCAAATATGAAAAACTTCCAACCGATTATAAACCTCTTGATGAAACCTGCCGAATAAGACCTGATAGTTTTTACGGAGCCTCAAAATCTTTTGGGGAATCTATGTCTAGTTATTATTCTGATTTTCACAATATTTCAACAATTAATATTAGAATAGGCTGGGTTATATCTGATGACGACCCAACTTTTTCTCCTGCATCTCTAAATTTGTGGTTGAGTCATAGAGATATTGTTCAAATAATTGATTTGAGTATTAATGCTCCTGAAGAAATAAAATATGATACTTTTTATGCAACTTCAGATAATTATTGGAAAATCTGGTCAATTGAAAAAGCAAAAAGGATACTTAAATATAAACCTTTCGATGGCGCTGGTTCGGAATTTGTAGCAAGAGAAACACGAGACGCTGATAAATAATTAAATTCCTAAAATTATAAAAGTTGCGAGCCCCATGTAGAGAAGAACTCCAGCAATGTCTGTAAATGTAGTTACAACTACTGCAGATGAAGCAGCGGGATCCAGATTCATTTTTTTCATAATAATTGGAACAATTACTCCTGAAAAACCTGCAACAAATAGATTAAGTATCATTGCTCCCGCAACAAGTATGGACAGATAAATATCTGATTTCCATAAGTAAGTAAGAATGAATAACAAAGCTGTTACTGATAACCCCTGAATTAAAGAAAGTAATAATTCTCTAAACAAAATTTGTCTTGTATCTTTGGTTGAAACCTCACCTAAAGCAAGAGCTCTTACAACTAATGTTAACGTTTGTGTTCCTGCAATCCCTGCCTGACCAATAATAACTGGGAGAAAAACAGCTAAAACTGGCATGGTCCTTACATGATCTGTAAATAAACTTAAGATAAACCCTGCGAATAAAACTGTTCCAAGATTAATTATTAACCAAGGCAACCTTCTTTTAAATGAAGATTTTATGGGGCCCAGGACTTTATCTTCCACGCTCATACCAACCATTTTGAACATCTCTTTTGTTGCTTCTTCCTCAACCAAATGGATTACTTCTTCAATAGAAATCACATCATCTAAAATTCCTTCATCATTTATAACAGCTAATGCCCTAAGGTCATTTTTATTCATTATATTTGCACATTCCAACTTTTCTGCATTTCTATTTACCGAAATAACATTTGTATTCATTACAGATGATATTTTTTCAGAAAGATCTGCGAAAATTAATTCGGGTATATCGACTGTACCCATTAATTTTCCTGTTGAATCAACAACAAATAAATTTTGCAGTTTATTTGTACTTGTATTTGCTTTTCTTAAAACTGAGACAGTGTGCGACACAGTCCATTCGCTTCTTATTGCAACATAATCTCTGTCATTTTCAGATTCTTTACTTTGGTACCTATAGAGTTTACCCACAGCATCCATATC
>CAYTXB010000090.1:0-3144 GCA_964440895.1 uncultured Dehalococcoidales bacterium | reverse complement strand
ATTCCAATGCCAACCAACACGCCAATTCCAATGCCAACCAACACGCCAATTCCAAAAAAAGTTGATGAAATAAATAAAAAAAGTATAAATATTAGTGGCTTTCAATTTCTTGATAAAGAAATTTCTATAAACGTTGGCACAACAGTAACATGGACAAATAAAGATAATTCAATTCACACTGCATCATCTATTGATTATAAATTTGATTCAGGCTACCTAAATCAGAATCAATCATATGAATTTAAATTTATAAGTGCAGGAATTTACACTTACAGATGCAATTTACATTCTGGCATGACCGGCAAAATAAGTGTATTCACAGAAAATGGCCTTTTAATTGACCCCACTCCAACTCCTTCACCTACATCAACACCAACCCCAAATAATTCAAATCAGAGAGATCAAATATCACCGTCTCAACCACAAAGTAGCTACTACTAATAAATAGCATTTTAGTTTAGTCATGTTTAATATAAACAATATTTTTTTCTTTTTTTTAAAATATAGTTGACTATATACAATATTGCTGATATATTATGTTTATTATTGTAAATTAATGAAAGGTTATAAAAATGGTATTAATAAATAAGTGCCCTAAATGTCGAGGAACTTTAGTATTCACTAACAACCTTGATCATGAAGAGGAATTAAGCTGTATAAATTGTGGTCTAAGCACACCAACAATGGATAATTTTCACAAATTATCTGGGAATGAAATGATTATGATGCTCGAAGATAAGTTTGATTCTTACAAAAAAGCTAAAGTTATTACTAAAAATTAATTATTAAAAATATCTGCAATATTCGTATCCAAGCTTTGTGCAATTTTATGCAAAACTGAAATACTCAAATTTCTTTTTCCATTTTCAATTGTACTTATGAATGCTCTATCTACTGATGCAAGGTTTGCCAAGTCCTGTTGACTTATTCCTTTGGCAACTCTGAGCACCTTAATATTATTTCCTATTTTTAAAAGAGTCTCATCAAAGGTTGAATTTTCTTGTAGATTCATTGACCTGCTTAAAAATTCTTTACATTCCTTAGATTCAAATGCTGCTTTACTACAACAAATAAAATCCGGTTTTGATGAAATACTGTTTATTTCAGAAAACTTATCTTCATTTTCTTTAAAATTAAAATCTATATCATGATCAATATTTAAAGATCTAGAAACACCAGGACCTCCCCATATTACTTTGATATCAGGAAAATTATCTTTAAAAAAGCCTGTCAAATTATTACATTCAATAAAAGCTAAATCAGTGGCAACTGAAATTGCAATTAATTTAGGTTTTATCTCATTAATATATTTAATAAAATCATCATTAGGTATTTGATATTTATTTATATTATGGTTGGTTAGATAGTCAACTCTCCACCCTTCCATCATTAAAAAATCAGCAAACATTCTTGCACCAATTGTATGGTTATCATTTTTAGGGATAGTAACGATTGCAAGAGGAGCATCGGTATCCTCAATTTCAAAATTTGATCTTAATCGAGACATAATTTCTAAAGTTATGCCAGCTGCTCTATTCTCATGAGAAATAGAAATTTCTCCATCATGCCACATTTGACCAATTTCTCTTTGAGTAGTTGTAAAAACTTTTTTATAAACAGTTTTAACATCAGACCCATTAGCTAAGGCTAGATTTACGCAAGATAAAGCATTTTTCAAATCTCCATCAAGAAGGGATTCTTTATATCTTTTAGTTATCTGATTTAGAGATCTAGTAGTTGTCATGTAGTTTAAACTAAACTGATTTGTATTTTATAAGTTGATTATACTACACATTTATAAACTTAAGGAAAATTAATTTAATATCCCCCCACCATTAACATTAAGGGCTTGACCTGTTATCTCAGAAGCTTCATCAGATGCCAGAAATGCTATTGAATAAGCTATGTCTCTAGGCTCTTGAGCTCTTCCTAATGGAAAATATGATTTAGCTTGTTCTTCAAAAATTTCAAATGGGTCCATATCAGAATAATCATTATTTAAAACTTTATGATTTTCTGCAATTTGCTGCCAAAATGATGTATATAGTCTTCCTGGACATACAGTGTTCACATTAATATTATATTTTCCTAATTCAATAGCTAAAGCATGAGTAAATTGAATTGATGCTGCTTTAGAAACTAAGTAAGGATTCAAAACATTTCCTCTCCCTTTATCTCCAACTCCTCTTGGCTTTCTGCCTCCTTGAGATGAAACAATTACTATCTTTCCATTATTATTTTTCTTCATATGCTCTTTTACAGAATCTGTAGTGTTTACTAAACCTTTAACATTTACGGAGTATGTTATGTCCCAATCTTCATCAATATAATCTTTTCTTTTCGAAAAATCTGAACTGCCAATTGCACCGGCATTAGGAACGCAAACATCTAAATTACCGAATTTAGAAATTATTTCTTCAGTAAAATCAAAAAGGTTAGATTTATTGGTAACGTCTACTTTTTTAGAAATAACATCAATCCCCCTTGATTTATAATCATTGTGAACATCTTTTAAAAGGTCTTCATTTAAATCACACAATGCGAGTTTAGCTCCTCTTTCAGAAAATAGATCTGCCGCAGCTTTGCCAATGCCATTAGCGGCTCCAGTGATAAAAACCACTTTGTTTTCAAATTGATTATTCATTTTTCTCCTCAGCTATTAAATATATTGTTTAAAGATTCTTTCCTGTAATTAAATATATTTATTAAATCTTTTTTTACAAATAATTTATGAAATAATGAGCCAAATGGGACAGTATAGTAAACGATATCAATGACTTTTGTTTCTTTTCCCAAATCTTCAAAAATATGATGATGGTGCCATTTTAAATAAGGACCAAACAATTGCTTGTCTACAAACTTGAAAGGTGGGTTCCATTGCTCAATTTTACTTTTCCAGAAAACAGGTAAATTATGAAGTCTGAGCCTATAAATAAATATTCTGCCTTCTTCGGTTTTTTCATAATCATTTCCTAATATTTTAAAGTTCAGAAAAGGCGGGGTAATTAAATTTAAATTTTTAGGTGTTGCATAAAAATTAAAAACTTTTTTAATGTTTGAACTGATCAATTGTTCAGTTTTTAACTTATAAGACCAAATCCCATCGTTGTAAATATTTATATTATTACTTATTTTTGTTGAATC
>CAYTXB010000089.1:0-3175 GCA_964440895.1 uncultured Dehalococcoidales bacterium | reverse complement strand
AATCAGCTATTGCTTCAATTTCATAGTCTTCTAATTTTGCTGGACCACCTTTATAAACACTTGCAACAGATTGCATTCTTGTGCCTCTTTTAAATTCTGAAGGATCTTTAATCCATGCAATCAGATTCTCTTTGGTCATATCTTTTTGTCCTGCAGCAAGCATGGTTCGAATTCCTAGATGTGTAAGATTAGGTGCTGAAACTCTTACAGATTCTTCTTGGTTAAAATACCAATCGTCCCATCTTTCATCTTGCATAGTAAGTTCTTTCTCATAAGAACCTTCATTATAGCTATCTATACTGTGACACATACTGCAATGAGCAAGAAAAAGTCCATATCCTTCTGAAGTATCCATTCTGGGAGGAGTTTTCATTGATTCCATCCAATTGTTGAAATTTGATTCCTCTTCAGCTATTACCCTAAATCTCATCCTTGCATGGGCTACACCACAAAATTCAGCACATTGACCAGAGTAATTGCCTGGTTCATCTACTTGAAGCCACATTACATTAGTGTTTCCAGGGACCGTATCCTTTTTTCCCGCGACTTGAGGAACCCAAAAACTATGAATTACATCTTGGCTTTGAAGAGTAATTCTTACTGGCCTGTCAGTAGGGACATATAATTCATTTGCAGTCACAATACCTTCATCAGGGTACCTAAATTCCCACCACCACTGATGGCCCATAGCAACAACTTCAAGTGGGTCGGAATTCTCAGGTGGTTCGTAAGTACTATAAATTGTTTGGACTGTTGGAACAGCAATTACAATTAAAATTAATGCCGGAATTATTGTCCATATAATCTCCAGTCTTGTATTTCCATGAACCTGTTTAGGAGGAATATCAGGGACTGTAAAGTCACTTCCCGGGATTGGCTTCTCTCTTCTTCTAAAATTTAATAAAGCAAATATCAGTGCTCCCTGAACTAAAACAAATATTAATGCAGCAATCCAAAACATGAGATAGTAAAGATTAGATTGTTGTTGAGCGACAGGACCAGCATTTGCAAACGTGCTTTGCTGGTGTTGTGGACTACAAGAAATAATAAACATCCACATCAACGAGAAAATGGCTAAATATTTAGGCAGTTTTGATATCATCTCTCTTTAAATTTCCTTAAATCTCTCGATTAATACTTTTTTAGTATAATTTAATCAAAAATAAAGCTAGAAAAAATATAGCATTATCGGTGCTCGAAATCAATTAAAAATAGCCTTAAATTAAATGGATAACAAAAAATTAAAAAATAAGCAGCTTATTTTAGCTACTCATAATGACGGAAAGATTAAAGAATTTCAGGATTTAATGTATAAAGAAAACGTTAAAATTTTTAATTTAAAAAAATATAAAATTGAAGATGAGCCAGTTGAAAATGGATCTACTTTTTCTGAAAATGCTCAAATAAAATTAGAATATTACTTTTCTAAATTGAAGGATCTAATATTTTCAGATAATTCAAATACTTACCTTCTATCAGAAGATTCTGGAATTGAAATTGATTTTTTAGACGGCAAACCAGGAATTAAATCAGCCAGATATGGAGGAAATGTGACTACAACTGAAAGAAATAAAATGATTTTAAAAAGTCTTTCAGGTGTTGATTTTGAAAAAAGGAAAGCCAGGTATGTTTCATGTATAAAAATATTAAATTTTAATGATGAGATAATTTTTGAATTTATTGGATATTGCGAAGGTCATATATCAAATGAAAGTTCGGGAAAAGATGGATTTGGATATGACCCTATTTTTATACCATTAGGATACAATAAGACTATGAGTTTACTAGGTGATAAAGTGAAAAATGATATAAGCCACAGGTCTATTGCAACAAAGAAAATGATTAAGAGTATATTTAAAAATGAACGATAAGTTTGGTAGAAAATTAAAAGATCTAAGAATATCAGTAACTGATAGATGCAATTTTAGATGCAGATATTGTATGCCCGAAGAATTGTATGGGGAAGCATTTGAGTTTCTGAAAAAAGACCAAGTATTGTCCTTTGAAGAAATTGCCAGGTTATCTAAAATTTTCATTTCTTTAGGTGTTAAAAAAATTAGGTTAACAGGTGGCGAGCCCTTAGTAAGAAAAAATGTCCCTGAATTAATAAATTCTATTTCTTCAATAAATAAAAATATTGATATAGCTATGACAACTAATGGATATCTATTAAAAAAACATGCTAAAGAATTATATGATTCAGGATTAAAAAGACTTACCGTTAGTCTAGACACTTTGGACGAAAAAATATTTAAGGAAATGAGCGGAAAAAATTTCAAAGTCAATAATGTCTTAGAAGGTATAGATGAAGCGGTAAAAGTTGGATTTAAGAAAATAAAAATAAATTCAGTTATAAAAAAAGGTGTTAATGAAAATAGTATTTTAGACCTTGTGGATTATTCAAGGTCTAAAAATCATATTTTAAGATTTATTGAATACATGGATGTTGGCACATTGAACTCTTGGAGCAAAGAAAATGTTTTTAGCACAAAGAATATAAAAGAAATAATTTCAAAAAAATACAAAATTCAACCAATAGATAAGAATTATCCTTCAGAAACTTCAGATAGGTATACTTTTTTAGATAATAAAGGTGAAATTGGCTTCATATCATCAATCACTAATCCCTTTTGTGATAACTGTACAAGAGCAAGAATTACAGCTGATGGCAAATTGGTAACTTGTCTTTTTTCAAACAAAGGTATGAATTTAAAGTCTTTATTAAGAAGTAGAAAAACAGATCAGGATATAATTGATGAGATTACGAAAGTATGGGCATTGAGAGATGATAAGTATTCCTTGGACAGATCAAATATGAAATCAGAAATCAAAAATAAAATTGAGATGTTTCAGACAGGCGGGTAAATTATTCGTCTAATGGGTTTGATAGCAAAGCATTTCTTGTTGATAGATAAATACTATCAAGGGCCTTATTATTGCTAAGATTAGGAGAAACTTCACCAGATTCCCACCTTAATACAGTCCCTCTAGTAACTCCTACTTTTTTTCCAAATTTAGACCTATTTAGGCCAAGCTTTGATCTTAGTCTGTTGATATTTTTTTTATTCCATTTGAAAATGGGGCTTAGCTCTGGAGTTTCTTTATATGAGCTCCTCCCATTAGTTGTAAAGTTCATAAATTCATCAATATCTTCTTTTGATCCAAGTATAAGAGG
>CAYTXB010000088.1:0-3221 GCA_964440895.1 uncultured Dehalococcoidales bacterium | reverse complement strand
TTAATTTCGAAGAATCTCAAATTAAATGCACTGGAAAAGGAAATAAACAAAGAATTGTACCAACTAATGACAATTGCCTTAAATCGATTAACGATTATATCGAATTAGAAAGGAATTTATTAAAAATCAAAGAACCTAAGGCTCTTTTTTTGAATAAAAATGGTAGGAGGGTTTCCAGGCAAACTATTTGGATTGCAGTAAAAGAATGCACAAATCATTTAAATTTATCTATTGAAGTTACCCCTCATACATTAAGACACTCTTTTGCTACTGCCCTTCTTAAGGGTGGGGCTAATATCAGAGAAGTTCAAGAGCTTTTGGGGCACTCTAGCCTATCTGCTACACAAATATACACATTTCTTGATAATGATTGGATAAAAAAAGAGTATTTAAAATCACATCCAAGAGCATAGTATGAGAAAAATCATATGAATGTTAGAATAATTACTAATTAATTAAGGATTTAAGTTATGCCAACAATTGCATTTGAAGGAAGACATTGTTCTGGTCAAAGAGAGCCAGGCAGATTAGTTGCAAAAGAACTAGGTTTTGATTTCGTAGATAGAATTATGCTTGCAGAAATCGCAAAGAAAGTGGGCTCGACCGTTGAAGCAGTTTCGATGAGGAAACTTAAAAAACCTTCAATGATTGATATGTTTGCCAAAGGAATAAATCAGATTTTAAATAACTCTCCAACTGTTGGAGTTGGCGGTGATCCGTATTTTGGTCCTGGAATTGAAAATGTAATGTCCAAGGAGTTTTATGAGCTTGATGAAACAATTATAAAAAATCCTGAAGATGTCGATTACAATAGAATGATAGAAGCTACAAAGGAAGTCATTAAAGATATTTCTGATCTTGGTAAAGTTTTAGTGATTAGCCGAGGAGCATCTGCAATACTTAAGCAAAAAGAAAATGTTTTAAGAGTTTTTTTTATAGCCAATGAAGATGACCGCATAAAAAGGGCAAAATCGATGCATAATCTTGAAAGTGATCAAGATGCAGTTGAGCTACTAAGGCATGCCGACCATGCTCAAAATGAATACTTTATGAAAGCTTTTAATTTAGACTTTGATGACCAATCAATGTATCATTTAATACTAAATACATCTAACCTTGACCCTGAAGAATGTTCAAATATCATTCTTAATCTTGTTAATAACAAACTAACCTTAAATAAAGGATAAAGTGGCAAAGAAAAATTCTAAAAAAAATAAATTAAAGTCCAAGGACAGGTTTAGGAACTCAATAATTACTAATGATTCAATTGAATCAACAAAAGATAATGAAGTTGATTCAAATGTTAATATTGCTACGCCAAATATAACCAAATCAGCATCCTCAACAAAAGTTCAGTCATTAGGTAATGAATTGAAATTAATTGGAGTTATTGGTTTTTCACTTTTTGCTATATTAGCAATATCTTCCTTTATTATTTAAATAATCATTGCTTAAAACAAATTTAAACAATATAGAAACAGGCCCAAAGGATTCATCCAGGTTACTCCCGCAATCAAATGGGGTTTATATATTTAAAAACAAAGATGAACAAATTGTTTATGTTGGTAAAGCTAAAAATTTAAAATCAAGGGTATCCTCATACTTTACATCCAAAGAAACTAGAGCTATCAGAATTAAAAATGAAATACATTCTATAGATTTCATAATAAGTGAAAATGAAGAAGATGCATTAATTCTAGAAAATGATTTAATAAAAAAAAATAAACCAAAATTAAATGTTAGATTAAAAGACGATAAGTCCTTTCCTTACTTAAAAATAAACACAAACGAAGATTTTCCTCAATTTTATATAACAAGAAATTTAACAGATGATGAGGGTAAATATTTTGGTCCTTATGCAAACGTTTCAAATGTTAGAAAAACTTTAAACCAGCTAGGAAAATTATTTCCCTACAGATCATGTAATGAAAAATTGCCTTTTAAGTTATGTTGGGATTTTCATATTAAAAGAGGAAAGGGGCCCTGCTCAAGCGAATATAATAAAAATGAATATAAGAAAATTGTAGAGCAAACTATTTCTTTTCTTGAAGGAAATACAAAAAAAACATTAGATTTTCTAAAAGTTTCTATGTGGGAAGCATCAAAGTCTCAGGATTATGAAAAAGCTGCCTCAATACGAGATAACATTTCAGCTATTGAATCGATTTTTGAAAAACAGAGTGTAATAACTTCAAAAAAAACTAACTTAAATTTAGATGCATTTGAAGTTGCGTCGAACAACATTGAAACTTGGGTTGATGTTTTACAGGTTAGAAATGGAAAAATAAAAACTAGAGATCATTTTCAAATGGAAGTTCAAGATTTTCACGCTAATAAGCAAATTTTGTCCTCTTTCATTAAGACGTATTACCTAAAAAACAACTACCCTCCAAGCGAAATAATAGTAAACGATATTCCAACAGAAAAAAATGATATTCAAGAGTTTCTAAGAAGCAAATACAAAAGAAAAATTCTTATTAAAAAACCTGAAAGAGGATCAAAAAAAGAGATATTAAACTTTTTAGTTAAAAATTTAAACAGGTGGATCGATTATAGGGAAAATAGAGTTAATCAAAATGATGAAGCAGCTAATCTCGGATTGATGGATATAAAAAAACAACTCAAGCTTAGTGTAAAACCTAAAATGATTGAATGTTTTGATATATCTCATATACAAGGAACATCAGTTGTAGCAAGCATGGTTGTTTTCGATAATGGAAAACCCGATAAATCGAAATACAGAAGATTTGAGTTAAAAAATTCGCAAAAAAATGATGATTATTCTGCATTCAAGGAAATATTTCAAAGAAGGTTGAAAAGGCTAGAAAATGAAGAGGTTTTGCCAGACCTGATGCTTGTTGATGGCGGAAAAGGGCAATTGTCTGCAACTTTAGAAGAATTAAAAAAAACAAAGTATAAAAATATTCAATTGGCTAGTATCGCAAAGCAAAAAGAGGAAATATTTATGCCTGAAATAGAAAATTCAATAATTTTAAAAAATGGTTCTTACGGAAAACACATGATACAAAGAATAAGAGATGAAGCTCACCGCTTTGCGGTTGAATATCATAGAAAAAAAAGGTCAAAAAAAATGATTTCTTCAGAATTAGATTCAGTAGCGGGAATAGGGCCAAAAAAGAAAAAAGCTTTAATTCAATTCTTTGGGTCTATTAAAAATATTAGAAATGCATCAATAGAAGATCTTTTAAATGTAAAAATAA
>CAYTXB010000087.1:0-3221 GCA_964440895.1 uncultured Dehalococcoidales bacterium | reverse complement strand
AGATGAAGAGGTTGTGACAAGAATACAATTCTGGGGAGATGAAATTGAAAAAATTACATCAGTTGATAATTTAACTGGAGAAGTTTTAAATAAAAAAAATGATTTTTCTATTTTTCCTGCAAAACATTGGGTTACTAGCGAAGAAAGAATGGTATCTGCAATAAAAGATATTGAAAATGAACTTCAAGAACAAATTAAGTTTTTAAAATCTCAAAATAAACTATTAGAGGTCCAAAGATTAGAACAGCGAACATTATTTGATATTGACCTGATGAAAGAAACAGGTACATGCCCAGGCATTGAGAACTATTCAAGACACCTTGGAAGAAGGGAGCAAGGGTCTCCGCCACAAACTTTAATTGATTATTTCCCTGATGACTTCATAACATTTATTGACGAAAGCCACATTACATTACCCCAAATAAGAGCAATGTCTAGCGGTGACTTTTCTAGAAAATCAACTTTAGTTGATTATGGCTTTAGACTTCCATCAGCAATTGATAATAGGCCACTAAATTTTGAGGAGTTCAATAATAAAGTTAACCAAATTACCTTTGTTTCTGCTACACCTGGCCCTCACGAAAAGGAGGTTGAAGAAAGTAGGATTTTTCAAATCATGAGACCAACGGGCCTTCTCGATCCAAAAATAACAATATCACCATCTAAAAATCAAATTGATAATTTAATTCAAAGAATTAGAGATAGAATTAGTCAAAAACAACGAATACTAGTCACAACACTAACAAAAAAAATGGCAGAAGAGCTTTCAGAATATTTAATTGAGATGGGAATAAAAACTCATTACCTTCACTCAGAAATAGATACACTTGAAAGAATTGAAATACTTCGTGATTTAAGATATGGAATTTATGATGTTGTTGTAGGTATAAATTTACTTAGAGAAGGGCTAGATTTACCTGAGGTAAGCTTAGTTGCAATTTTAGATGCCGATAAGGAAGGTTATTTGAGATCTTCTACATCATTAATTCAAACAATTGGAAGAGCTGCCAGACATGTTGATGGAGAAGTTGTTATGTATGCTGACAGAGAAACAGATTCAATGAAATATGCTATTAAAGAAACAGAAAAAAGGAGGGAGATTCAAAATGAATTTAATATGAAGAATAATATTACTCCTGAATCAATAAATTCTTCCATTAAAGATATTACTGAAAAATTAAAAAGCAAAGAAGAAAATAAAGAAATTATCCATAGCGAAATCAATAAAGAAGATGCTTTCAAAATTATTAAAAAACTTGAAAAAGAAATGAAGTCTTTTGCAAAAAGTATGGAATTTGAAAAAGCTGCCTTAATTAGAGACCAAATCCAAGAAATAAGAAAAATTAGCAATAAGTAGAATAATTAAAATTATCTGGTGTATAATATTAAATTATGAGTGAAAATTTAAATAAAGATAAAGTTATTGATGCGTTAAAAGAAGTTTTTGATCCAGAAATTCCTGTAAATATTGTTGATTTAGGACTTATATACGATGTTGAAATTGATGGTACTGATGTTGATGTAAAGATGACATTAACAGCAGCAGGTTGTGGGATGGGTCCGTATATTGCTCAGCAAGCAGAATGGGCTATTTCTGAACTTGATGATGTTGAAGATGTTAATGTTGATATAGTTTTTGACCCACCCTGGGACCCAGAAAGAATTACTGAAGACGGTAAAAAACTACTTGGAATCGACTAAATGTCCTCACAAAGAAAACTTACACCGCAAGAAGAAGCACGCCTTTCTCAAGTCAGGGAAAACTTTCAGAAAAGAAAACAGATAACTCAAAGTATTTCATCTATTTCCAATAAAATTGGTGTTTACAGTGGAAAAGGCGGTGTTGGCAAAACAACTGTTTCAGTTAATCTTGCATGTTCATTAGCTTCTCAAGGTAAATCAGTTGGGATCTTTGATGTAGACATTGATTGCCCAAATGTTGCAAATATACTCCACCTAAGTGAAGGACCAACACAAAATGAAGAAGATAAAAAATTTTATCCATCATCTCGCTTCGATATCAAAGTTATGACAATGTCATTTTTTCATGAAAATGAAGAGGAGGCTACTATTTGGAGAGGTCCTATGATAACAAATGCAATTAATCAGCTTCTCCAGATGACCCATTGGGGCGAACTTGATTACTTAATTGTTGATTTGCCCCCAGGAACATCTGATGGCCCACTTACAGTTATGCAAACACTGAATTTAGACGGATTTATTATTGTTACTGCCCCGCAAAACGTTGCTAAATTAGATGCAATTAGATCTATAAATATGATAAAAAAATTAAATCAAGAAGTTATAGGGGTTGTTGAAAATTTCTCTGGCCCTGTTTTTGGGTCAGGTGCTGCAGATGAGATCTCTGAGCAATTTAATATTCCCAAACTTGGATCAATTTCATTGAATGGTGAACATAATTCAGGAACTAAACCAGCATCTATGACTTCTACTTCAGTCAAAGATGAATTTCTTAAAATTTCCTCTGCGGTAATTGAAAAATTTGATAATTAAAGCTTTTTCAGTTCTTCGGCTAATCTTTGACCAACAATATCTTCTTCTCCCTCATAAAGCCCAAAAGGCGAAATTCTAGTTAAATTTCCATTAAAGTTTCCATCCATATCTTGATCACATCTTATCCATATTGCTGGATTTCCATCTCTTAACGCATTCTGTACATCCATTAAACTGGCATTATTTTTTGTTAAAGTGATTTTCACTCCATGCGGGTCATGACCCAATGTATTTTCCTGAACTTCAACATTTATTCCTTCTATATCTTTAATATAAGAGGCAATTTTAATACATATTTTTTCAGCTTTTGCTAAACGATCTTCATGATTAATATTCATCCACATTTTTGCTGCCTCTACAGCTCCTATGATTTCTTGCCTATCAATCTTTTGAGGTCTTCCAACTCCTCTAACTCTTCTCATTTCATAAGATATGAAACTCTGTAAAGCAACTTTATCAACTATTTCTTTGCTACCTATCACAAATCCAGTGGAATGAGGGGCTCCAAAATACTTGGCTGCATAAGAAACTGAATCAGCTCCCATGTTTGAATACTTAGACAAATTTTCAAGTGGGTATATTTGACCAGCCGCATCCACCATTACATAAATATTATTTTCTTTAGCTATTTTTATTGTTTCTTCAAGACTCAAAGATTGAGGGTCACTAAAAGTTTCGTTTGCAACATAATGAACCGCTACAGTTTT
>CAYTXB010000086.1:0-3237 GCA_964440895.1 uncultured Dehalococcoidales bacterium | reverse complement strand
AATTTCTGGATTGTCCCCAGTTTTAATTTCACTAGAGCAAGGAAGAAATATTGCTCTTGCCAATAAAGAAAGTTTGGTGGCTTGTGGTGATTTATTAAATGAAATAAGTAAAAAAAATAAATCTTCAATTATTCCTCTTGATAGCGAGCATTCTGCAATATGGCAATGCTTAAAAGATGAAAATATAAATTCTATTGATTCTATTGCTTTGACAGCTTCTGGAGGTAGCTTAAGAGATATCCCGTACAGTGAATTATCAAAAATAACTCCGCCCCAAGTCCTTAATCACCCCACATGGAGCATGGGAGATAAAATAACTGTCGACTCAGCAACTTTAATTAATAAAGTTTTTGAAGTGCAAGAAGCTTCAAATTTATTTGAAATACCACTGGATAAAATTAATGTAGTTTTTCATAATGAAAGTATTATCCACGGAATGGTAAATTATGTTGATGGTAATACAATCTCTATTATGTCAAAACCTGACATGAAAATCCCAATATTGTATGCACTTTTTTACCCTAATAGAGCAAAAAGTAAAATTGTTGAAAGGATTGATTTTAATAAAATAAAGGATTTAACCTTCAGGGATTATGATGAAAAGAAATTATCTTTTTTTAATTTTGGAATGAATATTATTAAAAGCTCTAAATTAGGACCATCTTTTCTTGTTGGGTCTGATCAAGCCGTTGTAGAAAATTTTTTAAAAAATAAAATCAATTACTTGAGTATGTTAGATATAATGAAAGAAGTTTATAAATATATGGATTTATCAAAACCTTATTCAATAGAAACTTCTAAGGAAGTGATTAAAGATTCATTTAACTTAACAAATAAATTAATCAATGACGGCAATATATAGCATTTTAAGTTTTATTCTTATCTTATTACCACTGGTAATTTTGCATGAGTTTGGGCATTATTTTTCAGCAAAATTCTTTAAAATAAAGGTTTTAGAATTTGGATTTGGTTTTCCACCTAAACTTTTTTCATACTGGTCATCCAGAAAAAAAATTTATTTTGATAAAAATAATTTTGATTTTACTGAGCTAGAAGGCAAAACAATATTTGTTACAACTAGTTTCGAGAATAATAAAGAATTCATTTCGGAATATTATGTTAATAGCAAAGAAAGCTTTTCTTCAAAATTAGAAAATTACCAAGTCAAAATTGATAAAGTTGAAAATGGAGCACTTTTAATTAGAGATATGCAGTGGTCATTTAATCTGTTGCCATTAGGTGGGTTTGTCAGACCTTTTGGTGAAGATAATTCAAAGCATCCTGATAGTTTTTATGTCAAAAATGCTTTTCAAAGATTCATTGTTTTGGTAGCAGGTGTTTTAATTAATTTAATTCTTCCTTTTTTCCTATTCTTCTTCTCCTCGCTTTTTATTACAGAAGTTGATAAATCAGATTTAGTCATCATGGATATCAGTAAAAATTCACCAGCATCAATTTCGGGATTAAAAATAGGTGACAAAATATTAAATATTAATAACAAAGAAATTCACAATATGAATGATTTGCAAAGAATTTTAACTTCAAATTTGGGTAATAATATTAAGATAAATGTTGATAGAGGTATTCCAAATCCTTTCGCTGAATCTTGGGAAGAAAACTTTTCCTACAATAATAATTTCAATGATGTTGTAGCTACTCCAAGATGGAATCCTCCTGAAGGGGAAGGAGCTTTAGGTGTAGCAGTTTCAGTACAAAATTACAGGACAATAAATGTTAGAAACGGCATAATTGAGTCTGTTAAAAATTCATATTATAGTGTTTCTCAATTAGTAACTTTATCAATTAATAGCGTTAGGGCTATTTTTAATGATAGCTCAAATCCTCAGTTCTCAGGTCCTGTTGCTGTTGGGCCTGTAGGCATAAGCCAGATAACAGGATCTGTTGCTTCTTCGGAACTTACAATTAGCGGAAAAATAAAAGTATACATAGAACTTATTTCAATACTTAGTTTGAGTTTAGGTATTATAAATTTGTTACCAATTCCTGCTTTAGACGGAGGAAGGATATTATTTGTATTAATCGAAATTATTAGGGGCGGAAAAAGGGTTTCTCCAGATAAAGAAAGAATTGTGCATAGCTTAGGATTTGCATTAATGATTTCGTTGCTAATAATAGTGACTTTTCAAGACATTGCTAGAATATTTGATAATTCAAATATTGTGGGGTGACAGAGGGTAGAATATAATCAGAATTGTGAAAATACCTAGAAAAAAAACTAATTTGGTAAAAGTTGGCAATATAAATATAGGAGGTAAAAATCCTGTTGTTGTCCAATCTATGACTGACACAGATACTTCTGATGTAGATAAAACAGTTAAGCAAATAAAAGATTTGCACGATGCTGGAAGTGAAATAGTTAGGATAACTGTTAATAATGACCAGTCTGCTAAAAGCGTAGAGATCATAAAGAAAAACCTTGTTGATGACGGTTACGATATTCCTTTGGTAGGAGATTTTCATTTTATAGGCCATAGACTTTTAACAAATAATAAATCTTGTGCTGAAAAATTAGACAAATATAGAATTAACCCTGGAAATGTTGGAAGAGGCAATAAAAGAGACGAAAACTTTGACATGTTCATTAAGGTTGCCATTGAAAATAATAAGCCTGTAAGAATTGGGGTCAACGCTGGAAGCCTTGATCCTGAATTACTTGAATCGAAAATGGAAATTAACGCCAATCTAAAAAATCCTTTAGGTTCTGAAGAAGTAGAGAATCAAGCTCTCATAGAAAGTGCATTAATTAGTGCTGAAAAAGCAATTGATTTAGGTTTAAGCTCCGACAAAATAATTATTTCCTGCAAAGTTTCCAGAGTTAATCAAATGATTACCGTATATAGGGAATTATCAAAAAAATGCGACTTCCCATTGCACCTAGGTTTAACTGAAGCAGGCATGGGGATGAAAGGAATATCATATACTTCAGTCGCTTTAGGAAATCTCCTCTACGATGGTATCGGAGACACAATCAGATGCAGTTTGACCCCAGAAGTAAATGGGGACAGGACAAATGAAGTCAAGTTGTGCCAAGAAATTCTTCAATCTATGGACGTAAGAAGGTTTAGTCCTTCAGTTACATCTTGCCCAGGTTGCGGGCGGACCACTTCAACCTTTTTTCGAGAACTAAGTGAAGATATTCAGGCCTTTTTAGATTCAAAAAGAAAGTCATGGAGTAAGCATTATCCTGAATCTGTAAATCTTAAAGTTGCTGTAATG
>CAYTXB010000085.1:0-3250 GCA_964440895.1 uncultured Dehalococcoidales bacterium | reverse complement strand
AGCTGAAGAACCAAAAGCTGAAGAACCAAAAGCTGAAGTTAATTTATCTGGAACTGCTAAAGATATTTTAGAGTCTGTAAAAAATATGACAGTTTTAGAATTGTCTGAGCTTGTAAAAGCATTGCAAGATGAATTTGGAGTTGTTGCTGCTGCGCCAGCTGCTGCGCCAGCTGCTAGCGGTGGAAGTGCAGATGGTGATAGTGGAGATCAGTCATCAGATGATGACGCGGTCAATCTAACCCTTAAATCATTCGGTGCAAATAAAATTGCAGTTATTAAAGTTGTAAGAACTTTAACTAGTTTAGGACTTAAAGAGGCTAAAGACTTAGTTGAAGGAGCCCCTTCGCCTGTTAAAGAAGGAGTGCCAAAAGCAGAAGCTGAAGATGGCAAAAAACAACTTGAAGAAGCTGGAGCTGAGGTAGAAATATCTTAAGGTAATAATTTAATAAGAGAGCTACTAAGCTCTCTTATTATTTATCTTTTTTATCCTTGGATTTATCATCACCTTTTTTTGGCCTCTCTCCGTGCCAAGTATTATATTCAAAGGAATTTTTAAATTCTTTCTCAACACCACACTTTTTACATTTCCCCATACTCACAGGCCCATTAGGAGGCTCAATAACCCAGTGACAAGTTTCACCTTTTTCGATACATTTATTGCTTTCACTATTAGCCTTATCAGTTGTTTTAGACAAAATTTACTCCTTAATATTGGTGCTACTTAACTTATCATTAAATTAATTAATGTGCATTTAATTTGGGTTTATGAATTTAAATAAACCTTTGTGATAAAATTATACATTGATTATCAAATGACACAGAAATTGAAGGTAACCGAGATGCCCACAAAGAAAATTGCCACTAAGAAATCAGTTGCAAAAAAACCCGCTGTTAAAAAAACTACTTTAAAAAAAACACCTTCTAAAAAATCCGTTAGAAAAAAAACTTCAGTTTCAAAAAATTTGGTTATCTCTGCAAAGAATGTATTAAAAGTATACAAAGGGACAAATATTGAAGTTACGGCACTGAATAAAGTTAAAATTGATATTTATGAGGGAGAAATGGTTGCAATAATGGGGCCAAGCGGATGTGGAAAAACTACTTTACTGAATTGCCTTTCCGGCCTTGATTCAATTGATAGTGGCGCAATAAAGCTTCAGGATATGGAGCTTGGGAAGCTTTCAGATGATAAGTTAAGTGAGTTTCGGGCAAAAAATATGGGATTCGTTTTTCAGTCATTTAATTTGCTGCCTGTATTGACTACAGTTGAAAATGTTGAATTGCCTTTACTTGTTTCAGGGACTTCAGCAAAAGAAGCAAGGAAATTATCAGAAGCAAAATTGGATGATGTTGGATTGCTTGATTGGTCTACACATCTTCCTGGAGAACTTTCAGGAGGACAGAGGCAAAGAGTAACATTGGCAAGAGCATTGGTTAATGAGCCAGCTATTGTATGGGCTGATGAGCCCACAGGAAATTTAGACAGCACGAATGAGCTTGAGATAATGGATTTGCTTACTGATTTAAATAAAAAAAATAATCAAACATTTGTAATAGTAACGCATTCTGAATATGTTGGCGGCAGGACGAATCGTATTATAAATATGAAAGACGGCAAAGTAGTTTAATTTATGGAAGAAAAAGTATTTGGGTTACCCGCAAATTCCTTAGCAAATAGTATGATTGTAATATTAATTGTTATTGCAATAATTTTAATTATTGGCGGGTTAAGAAGATTTATTTTAGTTAAAATGGGCACCAGGAATATACCCCGGAGAAAAGGGCAAAGCTCATTAATTGTAATGGGATTAATGCTTAGTTCAATCATAGTGGCAGTTTCCTTGGGGATTGGAGATACAGTTAGATATTCAGTCAGGTCGGTAGTATTTGATTCTGCAGGAAATGTGGATGAGATTATTAGTGGCCCTGGAAAACAGCTTTTTGGAGATGAATATTTTTCTTATTCTGAGTTTAAAGAAGTAGAAAGATTAGCATCTACTAATTCTAACATTGATGGAATCATGCCATATATTGAAATCAATCTTCCAGTTGAAAATGTTAAATCAGAAATCGCTGAAAGCAGGGTTCAGGTAAGAGGGTATGGCTCTAACTACTCAGATAGCTTTGATCAAATTAAAAATATTAATAATGAAATTGTTTCAATTAGTTCTCTTAGCTCAAAACAAGTTTATATAAATACGACTTTAAGCGACACTTTAAATTTAAATAAAGGTGATGTCGTAGGTGTTTATATTAATTTGGAAAAGAAAGAATTTGAGGTTATGGATGTGCTGGAAAGCGGGAGTATTGCTGGAGCTAATATAACTCCTACAATTTCTTTTGAGATTTCAACTTTGCAGAATTTATTAGGCAAACAAGACATGATAACCAATATTGCTGTTTCTAATGCTGGCAACCAAGATAGATCTCTGGAATTATCAGATGATGTAACTCAATTTTTGAGATTAAACTTAACAAATAAACAAGTAGCTAATAAATTTTTTGAAATACTTTCTTCTAATGGTATTCCTGCAATAATTAGAGAAGAAGCTAAGTCGATTGAGCAGACAGACAGCGAAACATTTGAAGAATTAAGTAAAATATCTTCTGACCTTGAAAATAATAATTTTAACGAGGAATTTATTACTTCCGTAGGAGATTATCAGTTACAACTGATTATACTTGGAGCTTTAGACAAGTCTGGCCTGCAATCTGAAGCGGGGCAATTATTAATGATGTTTGGTGATTTAACAAGGTTAAGGGTTGATGATTCTAAAAATAATGGAGTTAAATTAGCTGAGACTGTCGCAACTGGAGTTACAACAATATTCTCAATTTTTGGTTCCTTTTCAATAATGGTCGGCATGTTACTGATTTTTTTAGTTTTTGTTTTGTTGGCTGCTGCAAGATCAACTGAGTTAGGAATGGCAAGAGCAGTTGGCCTAAAAAGAAGAGATTTAATTCAGTTATTTACTTACGAAGGCACAGTATATTCATTTTTAGCAGCTATTGCTGGAACAATGATCGGGATAGGATTAAGTTTTGGTCTTGTTTTCATTCTTCAAGATTTAATTGACGCAGGAAACTTTGTGATTAAGCCATACTTTTCAATTACATCAATAATTATTTCTTTTTCAGCTGGTTTAATTTTAACCTTCATAACTGTTTTTGCATCCGCTTATAGGGCTAGTAACTTAAATATAGTTGTTTCAATAAGAGGCTTAAAAGAAGAATTTGTTAAAAAGGCTTC
>CAYTXB010000084.1:0-3262 GCA_964440895.1 uncultured Dehalococcoidales bacterium | reverse complement strand
CTTCAGTTGAAAGCGAATCTCAAGCTGAAGAAATTAAATCTGAAGAAAATGTTGATGAAGTAGAAGAAAATATTAAAGAAAGCGCCCCAGAAAAAAAATCTAGCGAAGAAGAGTAGCATTGCTTGGTGAAAAACTTCCACCTAATGATATTGAAGCAGAAGCATCGGTAATTGGATCTATAATTATCGATGGAGATTCCCTTGTGAAAATTTCCGGATTTCTTCAGCCTTCTGATTTTTTTAATGAATCTCATGAAATGTGCTATACCTCATGCATCGAGATGCTTGAAAGAGGCGTAGCAATTGATGAAAAAACTCTAGGTGATTTTTTAGAATCTGAAGGAAGGTTAGTTAAAGTTGAGGGAGGCAGAGGTTATTTAGCCCATATGGTTTCTCAAGTTCCTACTCACTTACATATTGAGCACTATGCTCGAGTAGTCCATAGAACTGCTACCCACAGGAGACTTATTTCAGCGGCAAATGATATTGCTAAAATTGGATTTCAAAATAGCCAAGATGTAGATGAAGCTTTAAATCAAGCAGAGGATATTTTATATGACATCAGGTCATTTCATGACTCAAGAGACTTTGTTTTATTAAAAGACCCATTAGATGTTTATTTAAAATTTGATGATGAAGAAGAAACTGATAGAGCCCCCTTGCCGTCAGGTTACCCAGATCTAGATAGTTTATTAGGAGGATTAAATAGGTCAGATATGATTGTTCTAGCAGCAAGGCCAAGTATAGGTAAAAGTACATTGGGACTTAACATGGCAAGAAATATTGCTGGAAATGGAAAAAAGGTTGCAATATTTAGTCTTGAAATGGGTGTTGATCAAATTGCAATGAGATTACTTTCCGCTGAAGCTAGAATAGAAACAAATAGGATAAGGCAAAGGCTTACGACTGAAAAGGAAGATGAAAGGCTTTTTGAGGCAATTGGTCGTCTTTCAGACTTGGATATAGCAATTGATGATACACCTATTCAAACAGTTACTGAAATGAGAGCTAAAGCGAAAAGATTACAAAAAGAAAGAGGTTTAGACTTCGTCGTAGTTGATTATATGCAGCTTATTTACGGAGGAAGGGGTGCCAATGAAAATAATAGGGCTCAGGAAGTAAGCAGAATATCAAGAGCCTTAAAAGGTATGGCGAGAGATTTAAACGTTCCTGTTATAGCTATATCTCAATTAAGCAGGTCAATAGAACAAAGGCAAAGCCACAGGCCTGTTCTCTCAGATTTAAGGGAAAGCGGAAGTATAGAGCAAGATGCTGACATAGTGATGTTTATACATAGAGAAGAAAAATACATTTCTGAAGAGGAATGGCTTAGATCTAAATCAATTGAGGAGGAATACCCTAGAGGACTGTCTGAATTGATAATTGCTAAACATAGAAATGGACCTATAGGCAATGTAAATTTAGTAGTTCAAGATCAGTTTGCCAGATTTATGTCAGCAAATAGACAATGATATGACTCAAAAAAAATTATGGGAAGATGAAATTCCAAAATGGTTGGAAATATTAGACAGATTAGAGGAAGTTAAAAAGGAAGATGCAGATAATTATTTCATAAGTGATATTGAAAATGACTTTGGGGAATTGTCCTTAAATGATGAAGCAAAAAAATTTAGCTTATATTGGAGTGGTAAAAGAAAATTAAAAACAAATAGAAAAGGAAGCTGGAAACTAGGTTGGAGGAATTGGCTTAACAAAGCTATAAAACAAAAAGAAAATTATGGAAGATTTAAAGAAAAATCTAAAGAAAATACAAGATCATCTGAATATCAAAGATCCGAAGAATATCTCGAGGAAGTTAGAAAAAAAAGAGCTTACAGAGACAAAAGACGATATGGAAAAGATTAATTGTAAAAAATGTAACGACCTTAGATGGATATCATTAAAAAATGATAATTTTAAATATGTTTTGTGTGATGATTGTGAAGAAAAAACATCAAATAAAATGAAGGTTGAAAAATTTTTATACCATAAAGATTTGGGTGACATAACAATGCAAATGTTAAAAAAAATGAACTTTAGGACATTTAAAAATAACCCTAAATTAAAAAATTATTCTGATGTGAAGGAAACCTCAGAGCGTTTTCTAAAAAATCTCAACGGATGGTTATTAATAACAGGGCCAACTGGAGTTGGTAAAACTCATATAGCTGTTGCTATCGCAGGAGATAGAATAGGAAAATTAAAGCCAGTTTATTTTGGATTTATGCCAAATATTCTTGAAAGATTAAGGAACTTTAGTGACGGGCAGCCAAATAATTTTTTTAATTTCCTTGTTGACCATCCTTTTTTAATTATTGATGACTTAGGGTCACAAACTAACAGTATTTGGGCAGAAGAAAAAATTTACCAATTAATAGTATCTAGGCATAATAATCAACTTCCAACAGTAATTACTACAAGAGCATCAAATATTAAAGAAGATTTGGCTTTTAACCCACAAATCAATGAAGCTATAATCTCTAGATTAGGAGATGTAAATGTTGTAACAGAATTACCTATAGTTAGTGAAGATTATAGAATTTAGATATGAAATTAGAAAAATTTAAAAATTTAATTAATGAAGATTTTGGATTGGAGAAAATTTATACAGGAACAATTTGGGCAGAAGGTCCAGTATGGGTGGAAAATGAAAATTTAATTGTTTGGAGCGATGTTAAGAGCAATAAGATGCTATCTTTTAATGTCGAGACAAAGATAGTTTCTGATTTTAGATACCCTTCAGAATTTAATAATGGCAATTGTACTGATTTATATGGAAGAATTATTAGTTGTCAGCATGGAAAAAGAAGAGTGGTTAGGCAAGAAAAAGACGGAAATTTAACTGTAATTGCAGATAAATTTAATAATAAAAAATTAAATTCACCAAATGATGTTGCCGTCAGTAAATCAGGCAACATTTGGTTTACTGATCCACCATATGGAATTTTAACAGACCAGGAAGGTCATAAATCTGATAGCGAGCAAGATGGTAACCATCTTTACAAAGTTGATAATAAATTCAATATAAAAAAAATAGATGCAAATTTTGATAAACCAAATGGGTTAGTTTTTTCTCCAGACGGAAAAATTCTTTATGTGGCTGATAGCGGAGCTGCTGAACCTGGAAATTTTAATCTTTCTAGACCTCATAATATTCAAAAATTCATATTAGATGATGAAGAAAATATTTTAATTAATGAAATATTCATAGAAATTGAAAACGGTTTTCCTGACGGAATGACAGTAGACACAAATGGAAATCT
>CAYTXB010000083.1:0-3262 GCA_964440895.1 uncultured Dehalococcoidales bacterium | reverse complement strand
CCATCTCTTAAGGTTGTATCAAAAATTATTAATGAATCTTTTTTCATATATTATCAACCTTGATTTTTTAAAAATGGCATCATATTTCTTAGTTTTTTACCTACTTCTTCAATAGGATGTTCGGCATTTTCTTTTCTTAAACTATTAAACTTGTGAAGGCCTTCATCATTTTCAGCTATCCACTCTTTAGCGAACTGCCCTGACTGAATTTGCTCTAGAACTTTTTTCATATTCTCTTTAACTGAAGGGTCAACAACAACAGGCCCTCTAGTATAGTCACCATATTCAGCTGTAGTTGAAATAGAATATCTCATTTCTCCCAATCCGCCTTGATACATTAGGTCTACAATTAATTTTAATTCATGCAAAACTTCAAAATAAGCAGATTCTGGCTGATAGCCCGCTTCAACTAAAACTTCAAATGCACTTTGAACTAATGAAGTTACTCCGCCACATAAAACTGCTTGTTCCCCAAATAAATCAGTTTCAGTCTCTTCTTTAAAAGTAGTTTCTAGAATACCTGCCCTTGCTCCACCAATACCTAACCCGTAACCCAATGCTATTTCTTGGGCTTTACCAGAATAATCTTGATATACCGCTACTAGACATGGAACGCCCTGTCCTGACTCGAAAACTCTCCTTACAATATGCCCAGGTCCTTTAGGAGCAATCATTGCAACATCCACAAATTCAGGAGGTTTTATTTGCTCATAAAATATACTAAAACCGTGGCAAAACATTAAAGTTTTTCCTTCAGAAAGATTTTCCTCTACATCCTGTTTGTACACTTTTCCTTGAACAGTATCAGGAAGGCAAAACATTATTACATCTGACTGCTTTACTGCTTCAGAATTTGAAAGAACTTTCAAGCCATCATTTTCAGCAACCTCTTTACTTTTACTTCCTTGATATAACCCAACTACAACATCCATGCCAGAATCTTTTAAGTTCCTAGCATGAGCATGCCCTTGACTTCCATAACCTAAAACTGCAACTTTTTTGCTGTCTATCAATTTTTTATCTATATCTTTTTCATAAAATAATTTCATAATTTATCCTTTCATTCTTTGCTTTTAAGTACTGCAACTCTTCCAGTGCGCATTACTTCAATAATTCCATACGGCTCAAGTAGTTCTAATAGCGATTCAATTTCATTTGATTCGCCAGTTGTCTCAATTGTCATTTGGTCTGCACCAACATCAACAGTTTTGACATTAAAAATATTTGATAATTGTAAAATTTCACCTCTTTTCTCATTATCTGCTGAAACTTTAATTAATACCATTTCTCTGTAAACATGTTCTAAATCAGATATGTCTTCAACTTTTACAACTTCAATTAATCTATCAAGTTTTGCAGCCACCAACCTAACGACTTCTTCAGGCCCTTCTACAACAAAAGTCATCCTAGACAAACCTTCCTGCTCAGATTTTCCAACAGCTAAACTAGAAATATTAAAACCTTGACGCCTAAACAATCCACAAATTCTAGCAAGAACACCTGCTTTATTTTCTACTAAGGCAATTACTGTTCTTGTTCCTGTATTAATTGCTACCATCAACAGGCTCCTCTAATAATTCATTAACACTTTGGCCAGAGGGAATCATGGGAAAGACATTCTCTTCTTTCTTTATCTTAAAATCAATCAAAAAAGGCCCATCATGATTATTTGCTTCTCTTATAGCTGGCCTTACATCTTCATTATTATCAACGCTTAATGCTTTCATTCCGTATGCATTAGCTAGTTTTACGAAATCTGGGTTTGCAGTATAAGCATTTGCTTGATAATCCTCATTAAAAAACATTCCCTGCCATTGAGTTATCATCCCTAAATGATTGTTATTTAACAAAGCAAATTTAACTTTAATATTGTTTTCAACTATGGTGGCAAGTTCACATAATGTCATCTGAAATCCACCATCCCCAGCAATTGACCAAACATTTTTTTCAGGAGCCCCAACTTTAGCTCCTAACGCTGCTGGAACCTCAAAACCCATAGTTCCTAAGCCACCTGAAGATATCCATGAATTTTGAGCGCAATATAAATAATGCTGCGCAGCCCACATTTGATGTTGCCCCACACCAGTAACAATTACTGATTTGCCATCGGTTTCATCCGATAATGATTTAACTACATACTGTCCTGTTAATTCATTTGATTTTTTTAATTTTAAAGAAGGATGGTCTTCTTTTAATTTTGCTATGTGATTTAGCCAATCAATATGAGTTTTCTTTTTTAATTTTGGCAACATCTGCTTCAAAATGTCTTTTGCATTACCAATTAACGCAACATCAACATTAATATTTTTGTTTATTTCTGCAGGATCAATATCAATATGAATTTTTTTTGATTTAGTGGCAAACCTAGATGTGTCTCCAGTTATTCTGTCATCAAACCTGCTTCCAATTGCAATAACTAAATCAGCCTGATCAAGTGCAAGACTTGCCCATGCCACTCCATGCATACCAGGAAAACTTAAACTTAAAACATGATTTTCTGGAAATGAACTTATACCTAATAGGGTTGTCACAACAGGTATCTGTGCTTTTTCGGCTAATTCTAAAAGTTCGTCATATGCTCTAGAAATTATTATTCCATGACCAGCGAGTATAACTGGTCTTTCTGATTGTTCAATTAACTTTAAAGCGCTATCAACTTTTGAATTTTCTGTAAATTTAGGAGGATTATAACCAAGTATTTTTATTTCTTCATTCCAGAAATTATTATCAAAATCAAATTCTTCAATAAATACATCTCTAGGGATATCAATTAAAACAGGGCCAGGCCTACCTGTGTTTGCAATTATAAAAGCTTCTTTCAATACTCTTGGAATTTCGTGAGCATTCATTACCAGGTAATTATGTTTAGTCACAGGTAATGAGGCTCCAGTAATATCTATTTCCTGAAATGAATCTTTTCCAATGCCAGGCCTTGATACTTGGCCAGTTATAGCTATCATAGGCGATGAATCCATCATAGCAGTAGCCATTCCTGTAATTAAATTAGTAGCCCCAGGGCCTGAAGTTGCAAAACAAACACCTGTTTTTCCGCTTACTCTTGAAAAACCGTCTGCCGCATGCGAAGCACCTTGTTCATGACGCACCAATATATGATCAAGTTCTGGATATTCAGACAAAGTCCCATAAAGTGGAAGTATTGCCCCACCAGGTATTCCAAAGATTTTTTCTACTCCGTGATGTATTAATCCTTCACAGAGAACTTGAGCTCCCGTTTTTTTCATTTTTTTACCTTTTTAAATAA
>CAYTXB010000082.1:0-3277 GCA_964440895.1 uncultured Dehalococcoidales bacterium | reverse complement strand
TTAATCCCATTAGCCAATGGTTCATTAAAGATTTATGGAGAGGATCCTAAAGAAGCTAAAAAGAAAATTGGATATATCCCCCAAAAGAATCTTATTAACTGGAACTTTCCTTTAACTGTGAGGCAAGTTGTTGAAATGGGACTTACAAATAAAAATACTTTTAACCCATTTTCAAAAAAAAATATTTCAATTATTAAAGATGCGATTAGTCAAGTTGGTCTAGAGGGTGAAATTGATAAAAATGTAAACGATTTATCTGGAGGCCAACTACAGAGAGCTTTTATAGCTAGGACCCTAACACAAGGTTCTGAAATTTTATTATTAGATGAAGCTTTTAGTGCTGTTGATGTTGGCATCCAAGAAGATTTGATGAAAATAATAGATGATATAAAGCTTGACGGTAAAACAATTTTAATTGCAACCCACGACATTAATAATATAGAAGAAAAATTTGATGAAGTAATATGCTTAAATAGGCATTGTTGTGCATTTGGAGATTCTTCAGAAGTTTTAACACAAGAAGTGATGGAGGAAATGTATGGATCACACAATTCATTGTTCTCAAATCACACGCCAGGCAATCACGGAGGAACTGATGGGTCTTGAGTATTTAATAGAACCTTTTAAATATGAATTTATGATTCGTTCATTAATAACTTCAATTATTTCAGGAATAATGTTGCCTATGCTGGGCTCATTTACTATAAATAGAAATATGGGATTTATGGCTGATGCAATGGCTCATGCAACAATGCCAATTATTGCTGTTGGTGTTTTTTTTGGATTCAGCATTTCAGCTTTAGGGGCACCTGCAGCAATTATTGTTGCTTTATTTTTAGGGTACATTATTAAAAACACTAGCATTGGTGAAGATACATCAATAGGCATAATCTTCTCTTCATTTTTTGCATTAGGATTTGTTTTGATATCTTTATTGGATGTGTCTATTAACTTAGAGGATTTATTATTTGGACAAATCTTGGCTGTTAGTTATTTTGATATGTACTCAATATTAACCTTATTTGTTGTCCTATTAATCACTTTTCTACTTTTTTATAAACAGATGCTATTTTATTCTTTTGATCCAGTAGGGGCTGAGTTAAGAGGCCTAAATACGTCTTTTTTAAATTACTTATTTTTAATAATGCTTTCTCTTGCAATTATTGGTTCTCTTCAAACAGTTGGGATAATACTTGTATTAAGCATGTTAATTATACCTGCAGCATCCGCAAAGCTTTTATTCAATACCTTTAATTACACAACTATAATTGGGGTTATTTTTGGAATTATATCTTCAGTAAGTGGATTACTACTTTCGTATTACTTTAATCTGCCATCTGGCCCTACAATGGCTCTTGTTGCAACAGGAATTTTTATAATATGCTTTTTATTTCAGAAATTAAAAAACCCTATTTATTTTGGCACTTCTGAGGTTTAAAAATAAAAAAGCATAACTGGGGTGAGCGGAGGGATTCGAACCCTCGATCTTCAGGGCCACAACCTGACGTGTTGACCAACTACACCACGCCCACCATCATTTAGACAAATAAGAATTTATCAGAGTTTTAAAATTTTTAGAAATTAACTTTGTAATTTCAATACTGTTTCAATCAAAGTCCTGCACGGAAAACCTGTTGCTCCTTGAGGAATCCATCCTTTTGAACTTGCGCTCATTGCGGTTCCAGCAATATCTAAATGAACCCAAGGGGTATCACCAACAAATTCGCCTATAAAATGAGCAGCTGTTACTGAACCTGCTGCCCTACCTCCAGTATTTTTAATATCAGCAACCTTTGATCTATTTTGTTTTTTTGAAGTCTCATCAAGTGGCATAAACCATATTTTTTCACCAGTTGCTTCACCTGACTCTTTAAGAGCATTCAAAAGTTCATCATTATTACCAAAGGCGCCAATCAGGCCATGACCCAAAGCTGTAACCATCGCACCAGTAAGAGTTGCAACATCAATGATTTTTTTGGCACCATTTCGTTTTGCATATTCAACCGCATCAGCAAGTGTCAGCCTTCCTTCTGCGTCAGTATTTTCAATTTCTATTGTCTTGCCACTCATTGATTTAACAATATCTCCTACTCTTTGCGCGCCTCCGTCTGGCATGTTTTCTGTAGCCAAACATAAACCAATTACGTTTATTTTTGGATTTAATTTAGAAATAGCTTCCATTGCAGTTATTACTGCCGCACCACCAGACATATCAGACTTCATTTCTATCATGCCAAATGATGGTTTTAGTGATAAACCACCTGAATCAAAAGTGATTCCTTTGCCAATAAGCCACAAATTATTATCTTTATTTGAAGGGTCTCCATTATGCATCAATTTGATTCCATATGGCTCTGCTACACTTCCTTGTGCAACTCCAAGATAAGCCCTCATCCCAAGCTCGGTTATTGCATTTTTATCAAATATTTCAATGCCTAACTTTTCATTTTGATTTGCCAGGTCAACACTGAAATCCTTTAAATATTCGGGGTTTACAATATTTGGAGGTCTGTTTACTAAGTTTCTAGCTTTTATGGATGCAGTTGAAGTAATTTTTGATTTATTAAGTGCTTCTGAATGAATGTCATCAATTTCATCAATTAAAAGTTCAACAGTAATTGTCTTGGAATCTTCTTTATCAGTTTTAAATTCATCGAATGAATAATTACCTAACATAAGACCTTCTGTAAGAGAGCTTATGCATTCAGAATTGTCTTTTACCTCAGAAGATTCAATTATTATTGAAAATTCTGAAAGTGAAAGAGAGGAGGTCTTTTTAACGATATTTGCCCCTACTTCTCTTAAAAGTTCACTATTTACATTATTCGAATTTCCTAAACCTACAAATAACAACCTGCTTGGCTGTAATTTCTGAGATATATGTTTTGAATTAAAAGTAAAATTTTCAATTAGAAATGAATGCATTAGGGTCATTTCCCCTTTTTTCCCAGACAACTCCCCAGTCCTTTTCATCTCTTTTAAAAATTCCTTTGAACTGCTTATTTCAAACTGATCTCCAAATGGGGTTTCTGAAGATTTAATTTTATCGCTATGGGTAAAAACAACCAGTAAAGAATTCCCGACCTTTGGAGATTTCATCAAGTTTATATTCACTATTTCTCCTTAATTATTTATGCATATTAATGATACAACTTATACGTAAAAATTCAATATTTAAACTCAAAATTGACAAAATATTATATTAATATAAAATTTTTATTAATTTTAAATAACATTATTTTATTTTTCTTGGAGGTTAAATGAAAAACGATAAAGT
>CAYTXB010000081.1:0-3299 GCA_964440895.1 uncultured Dehalococcoidales bacterium | reverse complement strand
GCAGGTTAACTGATGGTCATGGAAGGACAGTAAATTTTAGAAATAGCGTAATAATTATGACTAGCAATCTAGGCTCATCTCACATTTCAAAAGAATCGATAGGTTTTTCTGGAACATCTTCTCAAAAAAGTACTAGAAATGTTGCAGTAGAAGAAGCTTTAGTTGATCATTTTAGACCAGAATTTTTAAATAGGATTGACGAAACAATTATTTTTGACTCTCTTACGCAAGAAGAATTGTCTAAAATTGCAGAAATAGTTACAAGCAAATTCATTCAGAGAGTCAAAGATTTGGGAATAGATATGAAAATTACTAAAAGCGGAATTGACTGGCTAGTTGATAATGGATTTGATAAATCCTATGGAGCAAGGCCTTTGAAAAGAGTTGTCCAAAGAAATCTTGAAAATGAATTTGCAAAAAAATTACTTTCTGGTGAATTTAATGATGGGGACTCTGTTAAAGTTTCAGCAAATAAAAATAGTCTTGTTATAAAAAAAGAAAAAAAATAAGCTAATTTAGTTTGATATCAGTCTGATATACTAGTTTATCGTGAATAAAAATTTATCAATTAAAGAAAATAATATAGCAATTTTGCTATGCGCAGGTAAAAGTAAAAGGGTAAATGATTTCGATAAATCTATAATTGATTTAAATAATAAACCCATTTTTTTTTATTCTATTGAAAAACTTCTATATTCCAAAAAAATTAAAAAGATAGTTATAGTTGCTTCAAAAGAAAATAATGAATTTATAAAAAATTATTTAAGTAGTCTAAACTTTAAAAATATTGAAGTAATTCTAGGTTCAACTGAAAGAAAATATTCTGTTAAAAATGCTTTAATTTATATTTCAAAATACAATCCTAAAAATGTAATTATTCATGACTCTGCTAGACCTTATTTCAATAAAGATATTATTTTAAATGGTTTAAATTTTTTAGATAATTATGTCTGTGCAATTCCAGTAGTTAAAATTGTAGATACTGTAAAAAAAATAAATTCAGATAAAGTTTTATCAACAATTAAAAGAGATAATTTATATTATTCTCAAACACCTCAATTTTTTAATTATGACAAATTGCAAAATCTTGTTTTAAAACAAATCGATAATAAATTCTATACTGATGAAGCTCAGCTTTTTGAAGAAAATAATTTTGAGGTAGCCAAAATTGATGGAAATTTAAGTAATCATAAAATCACATTTAAAAATGACTTAGACCAATTACAGGAAATATATCAGGAACTTGTTTTTACTGGCATATCTTCTGATGTTCATGAATTAGCACCTGGAGAAAGTTTATACTTAGGTGGAGTTCATATTCCTTTTAAAAAAGGTTTGTTAGGGCACAGCGATGGAGATGTGGTAATTCATGCAATTTGTGATGCTATTTTAGGTGCTAATTCAAAAGGTGACTTAGGGAAGTATTTTCCTTCATCTGATATTAAGTGGAAAAAGGCTTCTTCAAAAATATTTCTGGATGAAACATTAAAGATGCTAGAAAAAGAAAAAAAGGAAATTAAAAATATTGATATTCAAATAATTTTGCAAGAACCAAAATTATTTGAATATCTTCATATTATCGAAGAGAATATTAGTAAATTATTAAAATTAAACATAAAAAATATTAATGTAAAAGTAACTTCAACAGATGGCCTAGGCTTAATAGGTTCAGGTGACGGAATTGCAACATTATGTGCAGTAAATTTAATTAAAAAATGATTGAGATATACGATTCTTATACAAAGTCATATAAAGAAGTAACTAACAAAAATATAAATATGTATGTCTGCGGCATAACCACTTCAGACTTTTGCCATTTAGGTCATGCTTTCTCATCAGTTTCTTTTGAGATATTAGATAGATTCTTAACATCTAAAGGTTACAATGTAATTAGAGTTCAAAACTTCACGGATGTTGATGACAAGATAATTACAAAATCTATTTCAGAAAATTTGACCCCAGAAGAAGTTTCAGAAAAGTATATAAATGCTTTTTTCGAAGATATGGATGCGCTTGGGGTTAAGAGGGCTAACTCTTACCCAAAAGCTACAGATGAAATAGAGAATATTATTAGTTTTATTAAAAAGTTAGAAAAAAAAGAATTTACTTACCAAATTGATGGCAGTGTTTATTTTAGAGTGAGTAAATTTAAAAATTATGGAAAGCTAAGTTCTAGAAAGCTTTCAGATTCGATATCAGGAACAAGAGTAAACGAAAATTTAAATAAAGAATCTGATGAAGATTTTGCTCTCTGGAAATCATCCAAGTCTGGTGAACCATTTTGGGATTCGCCTTGGGGAAAAGGAAGGCCTGGCTGGCATATAGAATGTAGCTCAATGGTATTAAATTCCATAGGTAATTCTGTAGATATCCATGGTGGAGGAATAGATTTAATCTTTCCTCATCATGAAAATGAAATTGCTCAAAGTGAATCATTAAATGAAAAAAAATTTGCAGATATATGGATGCATAACGGAATGGTAAAGATAGCTGGTGAAAAAATGAGCAAATCATTAGGAAATTTAATTAAATTAAAAGACGCCATTGAAATATATGGTCCTGATCTGCTCAGAATGTGGATTTTATCTTCTCATTACAGAAAGCCGTTATTGTATGATGAAAAGGTAATAAAAAGTTTTACAAAACCATTAAATAGAATCAAAGAAGCAATAAATACAAAGTCAATCGATGACGAAAATGTACTTCTCACAAATTTAGAAGAGGAAAATTTTGATAAAGCATTATCAAGTGATTTAAATACATCAATTGCTTTATCTCAAATTATTTTACTGGCAAAAAAAATTAATATATCTAAGAAAAATCACGATGTATCTAGCGCAATAAATACATTAAGAAAAATGTTAGAAATAACAGGGTTATGTCAAAAAAATATTGTTGATACCAAAATTGTTGATTATGAAATAGATAAGCTTCTTGAAGAAAGAAATGAATATAGAAAAGTTAAGGAATTCGAAAAAGCCGATAATATAAGAAAAATTTTAGCAGAAAAAGGGATTGGTATTATTGATAATAATAATGGAACTTCTAGCTGGGAAAAACTTTAAAATCTTGCGCTAAGAACAGCAACAATAACAAATATTACACTTAAAAAAATTGTTCCTCTAAAAAGTATTTTTTCAAATCCCCTTCTAACCCTAAATGAACTTTCAGCTTGACCAAATAATGCAGTCCCCCCTCCTCTTACTTGAAGAAGTATAACTGCAATTAACGTTAAAGAAATTATTATTGATATTACTGTAAACATTACTTATTAATTATATTCATTATTGTTTTGGATA
>CAYTXB010000080.1:0-3369 GCA_964440895.1 uncultured Dehalococcoidales bacterium | reverse complement strand
GTGCCTAATTTTTGTTCTTCCGCAATTAATCTCATGGTTAGGGCAGGTGAAAGAAAGATCATAAAAAAAACAGCACCAGCAAGAAATCCTCTAATACTTGCTTCTGAAAAAGCATCAGAAACAGAAGCAACAAAGAAAAATCCTGTAATAGTAAAAAACGAAGCGGCAACAATGTAAGCCATTGGAGATTTTAAATACCCCAAAAGTTCTTTCTCATAGATTTTAAATATATTTTTCAAATTAATCCTTGGTAAGTTGTAGAAAAATTTCTTCTAGAGAAAGAGGCAATGAAGAAAGTTTATATAATTCTATATTGTTATCTATAAGTAACTTAGAAATAATTGATTCTGGGTTTTTTATTGAAGAAGTCTCAATATAGTAATTCTCAAAACCATCATCATGCTCTTTTGTTCTAATATCTACAATAAAATCCTTTTCTCTTAAGGTTTTTATAATATTATTTTTTTTGCCATTTCTAACTTTTATTTCGCAAAGATTTGAAGTTTGAAGTCTATTTGAAAGGTTTTCCGGGGTGTCATCAGCTACAATTTTTCCTTCATGAATAACTAATATTCTTTTACATATAGAAGTTACTTCAGGTAGGATATGTGAACTTAAAATAAGAGTATGATCTTCACCTAAATTTTGAATTAATTTTCTTGTTTCAACAACTTGCACAGGATCTATGCCAATAGTTGGCTCATCAAGAATTAGTATTTTTGGTTTATGAAGTATTGCTTGTGCTATACCAGTTCTTTGCCTATACCCTTTTGATAATTTGGAAATTATTACATTTTTATATTGGCTTAAGCTAGTTAATTCTATTACCTCATCAACTCGATTGTTTATATTTTTATCCATCCCTCTTATAGAGCCCATATATTTTAAATAATCTTTAACTGTCATATCTGTATACAAAGGAACGTTTTCAGGTAAATATCCAATAAGTTTTCTTGCATCAATAGAATTTTTTAAAATATCATAACCACCTATTTTTACATCACCAGAAGTTTGAGGAGTAAATCCTGTCATTACCTTCATTGTTGTTGATTTCCCCGCACCATTAGGACCTAGGAGACCAATAGATTCACCTTTAGAAATATCGAAACTTACATCAATTACAGCAGGGTAATCCCCGTAGTATTTAGACATTTTAGAAATATTAATCATAAATTCGGCAAACAAAATATTTAAAGGGAAATGATACTTAATAAATAACTTATCTTCAACAATAGCGTAACTTTTTTGATAGAATAATTTTATGCCCATAGATTATGATAAGGAAATTTACGTTGATAATGCTGCAACTACAGCTGCTTCAAAGGAAGTAGTTGAGGCAATGTTTCCTTTTTTTACAAAGAATTATGGCAATCCATCTAGTTTATATTCACTAGCGCAAATTTCTCGTGACGCAGTAGACAATTCAAGAGAAATTATTTCTAATATTCTTAATTGCAAGCCAAGCGAAATTGTTTTTAATAGTGGTGGAACAGAATCTGATAATTTGGCGATAATTGGCGTTGCCAAAGCCTTAGAAGCAACAGGCAAGCATTTAATAACCTCCAAAATTGAACATCATGCAGTTATGCATGCTATGGAAGAGATGGAGTCTTGCGGGTTCGATGTAACTTACCTGAAAGTAGATGAAAATGGTTTTGTTGACTTAAAACAACTTGAATCAAGTATTACAAATGAAACTACTTTGATATCAATAATGTATGCAAATAATGAAACAGGATCAATTCAGAATATTAAAGAGATAAGCAATATTATCAAAAAAAAATCCATCGAATTGAAGCGAGATATTTATTTTCATACTGATGCTGTGCAAGCAGCAGGAAAGTTAAGTTTGGACGTTAAGGATCTGGGGGTTGATTTGATGACAATTTCTGGCCATAAATTTCATGGACCTAAAGGAACAGGGCTGTTATATGTCAAAAAAGGTGTACCTATGAGCCCAATAATAGTTGGTGGAGGGCAAGAAAGGCAAAGAAGGTCAGGAACAGAAAATGTACCTGGGATTGTTGGTTTAGCCAAGGCATTAGAATTTGCAGATTCATCCATGCATTTTTTTAATGAGCATTGCAATGAGCTTAATAAGCATTTTAGGGAAAAGTTGTCTCAATTAAAATATGACCATTTAATAGTAACTCCTAAAACGAACACTCTCCCTAATATTTTAAATATATGTTTTGATAATTTTGAAGGCGAGCCTATATTGATTGGTCTTGATATGGCTGGGATTTGTGCTTCTAGCGGAAGTGCTTGTAGTTCGGCATCTCTTGAACCGTCTCATGTTTTAATTGCTCAAGGAATAGATCCTAAAATTGCAGTGAGTTCAATAAGATTTAGTTTTTCAGCTGAAAATACATTAGAAGATGTAGATTATATTTTTGAAAGCCTTGAACGAGTCTTATCAGAGCTTTCAATTTATGCAAGTAATTAAGATGAGTTTAATTCGTAATAATTTACTTCTTTTCATTACGTTAATATTCGTATTTTTATCAACGTTAATTTCATTAAATATAATTTACAAACCTTTCAATTCAACTGAAGATTTGTATGTATCTGGCAGAACACTATTTGTTAAATTACAAGAACCTCAGGATATTCAAAATATAGCTAATTCTAATGATAAATTAATATCATTAAAAGTTGAAATAATTAACGCTGCATCAACTGAATTGCTATTATCAATAAATGAAAAATCTGCAGATTTTTTATCTGTAAATGGTTTTAGCTACGAGCCTTTAAATCCTGAAGAAATTGATCTTGATGTGGATGACCTTTTGTGGGGCAATTTTTTATTAAATAAAAATCAAATGGTTGAAGGAAATTTAATTTTTAAAGTTAAAAATTCATTTGTACCCAAAACTTTTGAATGGATTGAATCTGATAGAGTTATTATTAACTTTAGCCAATAAAAAGTGGCCCAAATACTAAAGCTACTATTGTCATAAGTTTTAATAAAATGTTTATTGATGGCCCTGACGTATCTTTAAAAGGATCACCTACGGTATCTCCAGTAACTGCAGCTTTATGTGCATCGGAACCTTTTCCTCCATGATTACCAAGTTCAATATATTTTTTTGCATTGTCCCAAGCTCCTCCAGCATTTGCCATAAAAATAGCAAGTAAGAAACCAGAAACTATTGATCCAGCTAACATCCCCCCAAGTGCTTCTGCTTTTAAAAATAAACCAATAAGTATAGGCGAAATTATTGCAAGTATGCTAGGCAATATCATTGCTTTTAAAGAGCCGGTTGTGCTTATTTCTACAGCACGTGCAGCATCTGGCTTGACACCCTTCTTGCCTTCTCTTAATCCTTTTATCTCTCTAAACTGTCTTCTTACCTCTTCAATCATTGC
>CAYTXB010000079.1:0-3374 GCA_964440895.1 uncultured Dehalococcoidales bacterium | reverse complement strand
ATTTAAAAAACAACAAAGAATTAATTAATGAATACGAAAATCATCATAGAAATGTCTGGCCTGAGGTATTAGAAGGTTTGAAGTCAGTAGGCATTATTAGAATGAGAATATGGAGAATAAATAATAGACTTTTCATGCTTATTGAAACTTCAGATACTTTCAATATAGAAAAATTTCAAAAATACACTGAAACAAACGATAAAGCTAAAGAGTGGGATGCGTTAATGAAAAATTATCAAGAAAAAATACCAAATTCAAATGGTGAATGGTGGAGTGAAATGACTATGGCTTACGACTCTGAATGGAAATAGTTAAAATAAATTACTACTTTGACCGCCATCAATATTAATACATGCTCCTGTAATCAAATAAGATCTTGGTGAAGATAAAAAGCTAACCATATCACCAATGGGTTCGGGAGTTCCGAAATCTTTCATAGGAAGATTATTTTTTATAAAGTCTTCTAATTCACTTTCAGATGAGTTATTTACAAATTTTTCCCATGACCCACCTTCATGTTTTACTGAACCTGGAGCAATAGAATTTACTGTCACACCTTTATCAGCTAGATCTATAGAAAGGTGTTTTGTAGCAGCAATTAGACTTGCCTTTGAAGCCATATAACTAGCACTTTTGCCACCATACTCCCTGCCAAAAATTGAAGATATATTTATTATCCTTCCCCACCCAGACTTCACCATTTTCTCAGAATATATTTTCATTAATTTTAATGAAGACCAAAAATTAACGTCAAATACATTTTGGTATGTTTCGATAGTGTCATTAATTAATGAAGATGAACCTAATGAACCTCCGACATTATTTACTAGAATATCTATATTGCCAAAATTGCTATCAATCTTATTAACTAATTCGTTTAAGCTTGAATTATTATTATTAATTTCATGAACAAAACCATATGAATTTATATTTAATTTAGATAAATATTTTTCAACATTCTGAATGCCTTCCTCAGACCTAGAACAAAATGAAATATTCACACCTTCATTAGCTAAAGATTTTAAACTAGCTAATCCAAGACCTCTAGTTGCTCCAGTTATGAATGCATTCTTTCCTTTAATTTTTAAATCCATTTAAATTAAGTCCTTTATTAATCCTGATATAAACAATTGAAATATAATAGTTGAAGGGAAATAAGTAAACAGCACAATTAAAAAGGATTTAATATATCTGGCCTGTTTTGATGTATTAATATCTATTTCAAATCCATAACTTATATATATAGACTTTGTATATAAAGAAATTAATAAAATTGTATTTATAAATATAAAAAATCCAACAGTCCCTGGAAAAGTATTAATACCTATAAAAGTAAAAATTAATCCAAAAATTACTGGCAATTGAGAAAATGAAATAAGTTGAAAAATCCTTCTAATTGTTAAAATTTTATAGCTTTCGTCATTAATAATCTCATTATTTGAAGATAGGCCAACTCTTTTATTGTTTGCAAAAAAAGTAATGCCTAAAAAATAAAATCCAGAAATTATAAAGGCTCCTTGCATCAACAGAACTATAAATTTAATTAGGAGTTCAGTATATGAAAAATTTAAATTTGGGTCATTTATAAAAGGTTGATAAGCACCAGCTAAATAAGATAATAAAATTAAAAAAATTGATAATTTTAAAATTTTATTTGAATCAAAAACAAAGTCAAAAGATTCAGTTTTACATAACAAGAACCCTTTAATTTTATTAAGCATTAAATATGGTTATCTACTTTTGAAGATATAACTTCTTTGCTTACAGCACCAACGATTTGATCAACCGGTGCACCATTTTTAAAAATTAATAATGTAGGTATAGACCTTATTCCAAAGGTAGATGAAATATTTGGGTTTGAGTCAACATCTAGTTTGCCAACTTTTAATTTATCAGAATATTCTTCACTAATTTTTTCTACTGATGGAGCTATCATTTTGCATGGGCCACACCATTCAGCCCAAAAATCAACAAGTACAGGCTTATCAGATTTAACAACTTCACTATCAAAATTTGAATCATTTAATTCAATTACATTACTCATATTAATCCTTTCATTTTTTTAAACTAACTAACTCATAATCCAGAATTGGAATGTCCATAGACCAATCTTTATTTTTAGAATTTTGCATTTCTCTTGCCATCTCACCAAAAAGATTAGTAATGGATATAGTATTACTTAAATTTAATTCAGATACTACTTTACCACTTACCTCAGAATTGTCAGTCCCGTATTTAAGATTAATATTATCTCCGACTTTAAGGCTATATTTTTTAAGAATGTCTTCACTTACATTAAACACTACATTTTCTTTAACGATATTTGAGTCACCATCTCTTTCAATATTAACCACATCATTCTCTTTAACAAGAACTCTGCCTTTGTATAATCTTATAGAGTTATTATTATCTATATTTTTATCGGTTATAAAATTAAATTTTGGATCAAAATCATTGTTTATGAGAATAGCTTCTTTTGAAAGGCTTTCAAGTTTTAGCCCATTAAAAGATTTGATTTCAGTACACATTCTGGCAAATACATCCTCAAAATTACTATAATTTAAATTGGCGCCATCAAAATTTACAGAGATATTTGAAATTATCTTCCAAACTTCATCTAATCCTGATTTAGCTTCAATAGGGTTATTAGAAAGTTGAACTCGATTTTCAATATTTACATATGTACCTTTTCTAATTGAAAAATCAGTAGAAGGGATTATTAAATCAAAACCATGATTTAAGAAATCCTTTTTATTTGTAAATATAATTTTATTTTTATATTTACTAGACTTTTTTATTATTTCGTTAAAACTTAGGCCGTCTTCAAAAATAATACATAAACCATTTTCTTTATTTGAATCATCTGTAGCATTTTCAGTAACTTCAAATAGGTTATTAAAATATTTATTTGCACCAATATGTAAAGCACCCATTTGATTTGCACCATCAAATAAAGGAAAGATAGATGATGAAGGGTCATTTAAGTCGCCAGTAAGTAAAATAAGGTTAGACAAACTTGATATGTAATCTGAAACGAATTCATTTTCAAGCATATCAGTACCAAAAATAAATGAATTAGATCCTGTCGATAAAATCTCAGATAAATTTTTAATATCTTCGTCTGAAATTTCTAATTCTTTAGCAATTTTAAGTGAATCATAATTAATCAACTCAGCAATCATGTGATCTAAGTTATTATAATTTACTGTTTCTTTAGATTCGGAAGCTTTGTCAATTATAAGTTTAGATATTGATTTGAATAATTTTGAAACTTTTTCTGGATGTATTCTTAACCATGATGATGCATATCTAGTCATCTCGGTTTCTCTAGGGTCGATAACTATAACCTTTTTTCCAGCTCTATATGCTTGTTT
>CAYTXB010000078.1:0-3407 GCA_964440895.1 uncultured Dehalococcoidales bacterium | reverse complement strand
CAATTACAGCTTGCTTAGCAGCAAAACAAGATAATGTATCTTTTAGGGCATTTGACTCAATTGACAATGCTCCTGAAGAAAAAGAGCGAGGTGTAACTATCGCGATTACTCACGTAGAGTATGAAACAGATACTAGGCACTATGCTCACGTTGATTGTCCAGGTCACGCTGATTACATTAAAAATATGATTACTGGAGCAGCACAAATGGATGGTGCAATACTTGTAGTTAGTGCGCCTGATGGACCTATGCCACAAACTAGAGAACATCTTCTACTAGCAAGGCAAGTGAATGTGCCAAAAATTGTTGTTGCATTAAATAAAACTGATGTAATGGATGATGAAGAACTTTTAGAGTTGGTCGAAATGGAAGTACGTGAATTATTAACTGAGTACGGATTTCCGGGTGATGACACTCCTATTGTTAGAGTAAGTGCTTTAAAAGCTCTTGAAGAAGAAGGCAATGGAGAATGGTCTGAAAAAATAGTTGATCTTATGGGGCAAGTTGACGAGTATGTTCCAATCCCTGAAAGACCAACAGACTTACCTTTCTTAATGCCTGTTGAAGATGTCTTTAGTATCAAAGGTAGAGGCACAGTTGTTACTGGAAGAGTTGAAAGAGGTGAAGTCAAAGTTGGTGAAGAGGTAGAAATTGTTGGTTTCGGTCAAAGTCAAAAAACAACTATTACTGGTGTTGAAATGTTCCATAAATCTTTAGATTCTGGAATTGCTGGAGATGCAGTTGGTTGTTTAGTTAGAGGCTTAGAAAGAGAAGATATTGCAAGGGGAGCAGTAGTATGCAAGCCTGGAACTTTGAAGCCTGGCACTAAAGCTAAAGCACAAATTTACGTATTAACCAAAGAGGAAGGTGGTAGACACACACCATTTTTCTCAGGATACAAACCTCAGTTTTATATCAGAACAACTGATGTGACTGGCACAATAACTTTGCCTGAAGGAACTGAAATGTTGATGCCTGGTGATAACACTACTGTAGACCTAGAACTAATGTATCCAGTTGCTCTTGAAGAGGAATTGAGATTCGCAGTTAGAGAAGGTGGAAGAACAGTTGGTTCTGGAGTAATAACTTCAGTGGAAGGTTAATAAAAAGGAATAATGGCTAAAACTGGTTCTAGGGTTTTAATAACTCTTGTTTGCACTGAGTGCAAAGAAAGAAATTATCACTCTCAAAAAAATAGACGAAATACAACTGATCGAGTTGAATTGGTTAAATTTTGTAATAGTCCGAAATGCAGAAAAAGAGCTTTGCATAGAGAGAGCTGATTATGTCTTCAAATAATAAAGTTACATCAGGGAATACAAGACCTTCGGTATCAAAATCCGCTGGACTAATTTGGAGTGAATTAAAAAAGGTTACTTGGCCTACAAGAAGGGAAGCATTGAGACTGACCATATTAGTCTTAATTATTTCTGGAACGATTGGTGCAATACTTTCACTTATAGATATTGGTTTTGCTGAATTATTCAAATTTTTAACAGAAAGTTAGTTGGTTATGGCTGAAATTACAAAAAATGAAATAGAACCTCGTTGGTATATTCTACATTGCTACTCAGGTCAAGAGGATCGTGTGAAAAAAAATCTTGATCAACGTGTTGAGACAATGGGATTGCATAAAAATGTTTTTGAGGTTGTGGTTCCAACTGAAGAAGAAGTGGAAGTTAAGGATGGAGAAAGGCAGACAGTAGAAAAGAAAATGTATGCCGGGTATATTCTTGTAAGCATGATTTTAGATGACCAAACTTGGTATAATGTTAGAAATACACCTGGTGTTACTGGATTTATATCTGCAGAAGATGAGAAAGATACTCGCCCTAAACCAGTGCCATTATCTGATTCTGAGGTAGAACATATTTTTTCTAGAATGAATGCAGATTCGCCAAGAGTTAGGGTTGGGTTTAATGAAGGTGATTCAGTTAAAATAACTGATGGTCCATTCGCAGAGTTTTTAGGAACAGTTGAGTATGTTGACGAAGATAAAGGTAAAGCCAGAGTGCTTGTTTCTTTTTTTGGAAGAGACACACCTGTTGATCTAGATTTTCTACAACTAGAAAGAAATTAAATTATGGCTAAAAAAATTCAAGCAATAGTAAAACTTCAAATTGAAGGTGGTGCTGCAACTGCTGCTCCACCAGTAGGTCCTGCATTAGGTCAGCATGGAGCCAACATAATGGCTTTTGTTAAAGAATACAATGAAAAGACCTCTTCAATGAAAGGCGATGTGATTCCTGTTGAAATTACAATTTATCAAGATAAATCATTTACCTTCGAATTAAAAAGTCCTCCAGCCGCAGCATTAATTTTGAAAGCTGCAAAAATTCCTAAAGGGGCATCTGAAAGCGGCGTGCAAATTGTTGGTAAAATAACATATGATCAAGCCAAAGAAATAGGAAAACAAAAAATGCAAGATTTAAACGCAATGGATGAAGATGCGGCTGCAATGATAATTGCTGGCACTGCAAGAAGTATGGGCATTGAAGTTGATGGAATGGATTAAGGAATAGAGATGAAAAAAAGTAAAAGATATTTAGAAATTAAAAGAAAAATTGAAGACAGAAGTTATTCTTTAAATGATTCAGTAAATCTAATAAAAGATATTTCATCTGCAAAATTTGATGAATCTGTTGAAATACATTTAATGACTAATGCGGATCCCAAAAACGCTGATGAACAGATAAGAACTGTTGCTGACCTCCCTCATGGCACAGGTAAGCAAGTCAGGGTTCTTGTATTTGCAGAGGGTGATGCGGCTGTTTCGGCAAAAGAGGCCGGTGCAGATTTTGTATCTGATGATGAAATAGTAAAAAATATTGAAAAAGGTTGGCAAGATTTCGATGTCGCTATCGCAACACCAGACCAGATGAGTAAAATAGGTAAACTTGGTAAGTTTCTAGGAAGAAAAGGATTGATGCCTAACCCTAAAACTGGAACAGTTGTGCAACCTCAAAATATATCTCAGGCGATTTCAGCTTCAAAAAAAGGAAGGACTGAAATTAAAATAGATAGTGCATCTGTAATTCATTTTAATGTAGGAAAGGCTAGTTTTACTCCAGATCAATTAATTGAAAACACAAAAAGTGTAATCAAAACTATTTTTGATTCTAAGCCTGAAGGAGTAAAAGGAAGATTGATGAAAAAAGCATCGATCAGTACTAGTATGAGCCCAGGCATACAGCTAGATATTGATGATCTTGAGGCATCAATAAATTAATATTTGACCTAAATATTTCTTTATCATAATATATCTTTTGCTTAAGACAGCAGGTGCTAAAGCTTAATTTCCTGCCGAGGTACAAAGTAAATAAACTTTATAAAGGTATCTCGAGTAATTTTGCTCGAGATTTTTTTTATGCCAAATAAACGAAATATAAAACAACTTGAAGATTTAA
>CAYTXB010000077.1:0-3486 GCA_964440895.1 uncultured Dehalococcoidales bacterium | reverse complement strand
AACTGTAAAGAAAACAACTGCAAAGAAAACAACTGCAAAGAAAACAACTTCTGAAAGCAAGGATAAATAATTATGTTGCAACCAAAGAGACCAAAATTCAGGAAACAATTTAGAGGTGTAGTTAAGGGTGCAAGGATTAGAGGCAGTAAAATTAACTTTGGAGATTACGGTTTAAAAACACTTGAATCTGGGTGGATTACCGCAAGGCAAATAGAGGCAGCCAGAAAAGCAATTGTTGGGCATGTTAAAAGAGGTGGGCAGATGTGGATTAGAGTTTTTCCTGATAAGCCAGTATCAGCTAGACCTGCTGAAACAAGAATGGGTAAAGGAAAAGGAGCTGTTGAATATTGGGTAGCCCCAGTAAATTCTGGAAAAATATTATTTGAACTTGCTGACTTACCGGACGATCTATCAAGAGAAGCATTAAGACTTGCTTCACATAAATTATCATTGAAGACTAAAATTGTAGCTAGAAGTGAGCAGTTCTAATGGATATGACGGAAATTAGAAAATTTAATCTTGAGGAGTTGTTATCCAAACTAAAAGAAACTCGGAAAGAACATATGGACTTAAGGTTTAAAAAGGCAAGTATGCAATTATCTGACACTACACAAATTAAGAGAATAAAAAAAGATATTGCTAGATTAGAAACAAGACTTACAGAGCTAAGGTTCTTGAAAGGTGAAAATAATGACACAGATTAATAAAATCTTAGATGGTATTGTTGTAAGCGATAAGGCAGAAAAAACTGTAATTGTCTCTGTATCAAGTAGGGCAAAAACTAGATATAAGGGTAAAACTATAAAAAGATCAAAAAAATATATAGTTCATGATCCAGATAATAATGCTAAAGAAGGTGATCTTGTTCAAATAACCAATTCAAGACCAATATCTAAATTAAAAAGGTGGAGATTATTTAAAATACAAGAAATTAGTGATAAAATTCCTGTTTCTCTAGATAAGGAAGAAAGTAAATGATACAACCACAAACAAGATTAATAGTTACCGATAATTCAGGTGCAAAAGAAATTATGTGCATTCACGTTGATGGTGGCAGCTATAGAAGGTCTGCTTCAGTGGGAGATGTTATTACTGCTGCTGTTAAGGATGCAACTCCTGGCGGAAATGTCAAAATGCATGAGGTTGTAAAAGCAGTGATTGTAAGAACTAGAAAAGAAGTAAGAAGAATTGACGGTTCATACATTCGCTTTGATGATAATGCTGCTGTGATAATTGGTGAAGGAAAAAATCCAAGAGGCACAAGGATATTTGGCCCTGTTGCGAGAGAATTACGGGACAAGGAATTTATGAGAATAATTTCATTGGCGCCGGAGGTATTGTAATGGCTACTAGAATTAAGAAAAATGACACAGTGATTATAAAAACTGGTAAAGACAAGGGTAAAGAAGGAAAAGTAATATTAGTATTAAAAAATACTGCTATTGTTGAGGGTATCAATATAGCAACAAGGCATGTAAAGGCAGGGACAGGTGCTAAAGAAACTGGATTTGTTCAAAAAGAATTGCCTATTCATGTATCTAATTTAATATTTAAAGATTCGGATTCTGGAAAAAGTGGAAGAGTAAAAATTGAAAAACTTAATGACGGGACTTCATCAAGAGTAGTTGTTGAATCCAAAAAAAGTGAAGATAAGTAAATGAAAGAAGCAGTTAAAAATAATATGCCGACAATGCAATCAGTTTATTTAAATGATGTAAAGATGAAGCTTGTTGAAGAATTTGGATATAAAAACCAAATGGAAATTCCTAAAATGCTAAAAATAGCAGTTAATGTAGGTATGGGGGAATCTTTGACTAATAAAAATGCTATTGAATCAATGCTTGGCGATTTGACACTTATAACAGGCCAAAAACCTGTAGTAACTAAAGCAAAATTATCTATAGCAAATTTCAATCTTAGAGAAGGAATGCGGGTTGGTATAAAGGTTACTTTAAGATCAAAAAGAATGTGGGATTTTTGGGATAGGTTAGTTAATCTTTCACTTCCAAGAATCAGAGATTTTAGGGGAATATCAGCTAATAGTTTTGACGGTAATGGAAATTATAATTTAGGTATAAGAGAACATATTATATTTCCAGAAATTGATTACGGTAAAGTTGATAAAATCAGAAGTTTTCAAATTACAGTTGCAACATCTGCAAAAACTGATCAGGAAGGTTATAAGTTATTGCAATTATTAGGTATGCCTTTCATGGAGGTCAATAATGGCTAGAAAAGCAAAAATAGCAAGAGAAAGAAGGGTAGAAAGAATTATTGAGAAATATTCAGCAAAAAGAGCTGAATTACTTTCAGTTTGGAATGATGCTTCAATTCCTATTGAAAAAAGGAGAGAAGCTAGGTTGGCTCTAAGTCAGTTACCTAAAAATTCAAATCCCAACCGGCATAGAAATAGGTGTAGTTTGACTGGAAGGTCAAGAGGTTATGTTGGGTTTGTGGGTTTATCAAGAATTAAGTTCAGAGAAAAGGCTCTTCTTGGTGAATTTCCAGGAATAAGAAAGGCAAGTTTATGATAAGTGATCCTATTGCAGATATGTTGACAAGAATTCGTAATGCAGTTGCGACAAAGAAGGATCATGTTGATTTACCTTCATCCAAACTGAAATCTTCAGTACTAGCTGTTATGAAGAAAGAGGGATATATATCTAATTTTACTTCTAGAACTGACAGCAAAAAATCTTTTACTAAAATCGATTTGAAATATGATTCAGAAAGTAATTCTGCAATAAAAGGAGTCACTAGAGTAAGTTCTCCGGGCTTAAGATCATATTCTAAAAAAGGAGAAATACCTATGTATATGGGAGGTCTCGCAGTCGCTATAATATCAACGTCGAAAGGTGTGATGACTGGTAAAGAAGCTTATAAAAAAGGTCTTGGAGGAGAGATAATCTGCTATATGTGGTAGTTATTGAGATAAGTTATGTCAAGGATAGGAAAATTGCCAATAGATGTGCCCAATGGAGTGTCAGTAGACATTAAGGGTCAAGAAGTAATTGTTAAAGGACCTAAAGGTGAAGAAAAAGTAGTTGTGCATGACACTATAAAAGTAATTTCTAAAGAAAATAAAATCATTTGCGAAAGAGGCAATGATGAGCCTGAGGTAAAAGCTTTTCACGGCTTAACAAGAAGTCTTATTAGTAATTGCGTGATTGGTGTTAGCACTGGATTTGAAATTATTTTAGATATTTTAGGCACTGGTTATAGAGTTAGTAAAAAAGGAAAAGATCTGGAATTTAGTCTTGGGTTTAGTCATTCTGTAACTGTTAACCCAATTGGGACAAATGATTTATCAGAAGAAAATCAAAATATAGTATTTGTAAGAGGGTCTAATAAGCAAACTGTTGGTGAACAGGCTGCAAGAATAAGAAAATTGAGAAAGCCAAATCCATATACTGGAAATGGCATTAAATATCGAGATGAAATAATAAGAAGAAAAGCAGGTAAAACTGCAGTTGGTGGTGAAGGATA
>CAYTXB010000076.1:0-3524 GCA_964440895.1 uncultured Dehalococcoidales bacterium | reverse complement strand
TATTAAATTTTGTTCAATTTTTTCCATAAAAAAAGCCCCGATTTTTCGGGGCCATCCATAACTTTACTAATTTAAACGCAGTTATATGACCCCATCTAAGGGAGTACAACAACAGCAGTTACAATTAATATTATTTTTCATATCATCAGGATAGTAATTTGAATAAATTCTTATGTCAACATATATCTTTATAATTTTTTTTAAATTAACATTAGATAAATAATTTAATTAAGGAGTATTCATGGTTCACGGTGGGTTTTTTAATAGGATTTCTAATACATTTAAAATGATTAAATCCTGTGCTGATGTATTAAAAAAAGATAAAGAGCTTTTATTTTTCCCATTTTTTACAGCAATTTCAGTAGGGCTCCTTTTGTTAATAATGTATTCGGGTGGATATTTAGACAATTTAGACCCCGAACAAGGAGGATCACCATTCCCAATTGTCATACTTGTTTTTACAGCTAATTTTATAATTGTTTTTTTTAATTCCGCTTTAGTCTCTGCTGCCCTCGAAAGGTTAAGAGGCGGAGATCCAAACGTTAAGTCTGGATTATCTCATGCTGCAAAACATATCCATCACATATTTTTCTGGTCAATAATTGTAACTATTGTGGCAATATTAATAGCAGCAATTAGGGGAGATAGGAGAGACAACAGTATCTTTAGGCAAATATTTGCAAGTTTGATTCAAGCTGGCTGGGCAATGATGACTTTCTTCGTTGTGCCAATAATTGTTTCAGAAAACTTAGGGCCAATTAGTGCAATTAAAAGGTCAACAAGTTTATTTAAGCAAACTTGGGGTGACCAAGTAGTTGCAAATTTTGGATTCGGAATTTTTCAATTATTTGCAGTAATGCTAGGTGTTGTAGTTGGCTGGTTCTTCGGTCTATTTAGTCCAATATTTGGAATTATTGTAGGTGGACTTTTATCAGCAATGTCTGTTGCGGTTATATATACATTAGAAGGTATTTATAAAGCTGCTCTTTATGAATTTGCTTTAGGTGAAAAACCATTAGAATTTCAACAAGAGGATTTGAGAACAGCATATCAAAGAAAAGCAGCCGCATATTAATGGTCAAATTTGATTGGGATAAATTTAATCAAGCTGAAAAAAATTTAGAAGAATTATTTATACCAAAATATTTTCCTGGCTACACCCTTTCTGTTTATCAAAATGGAATTGAAAGTTATTATTCTCAAAAAGGGTATGATGATATTTTTAATAAAATAGAATATTCGAGAGATTCTATTTTTAGAATATACTCAATGACAAAGCCCATTGTTTCAACTGCAATAATGCAGTTAATAGAAAACAATCAAATCTCATTAGATGATAATGTGGATTTGTATATCCCCGAATGGAAAAATCTAAAATATTTTAATGGCTCAAAAATTGAAACTTTAAAAAGGCAGGTAAATATTAAAGATCTATTGACACATACTTCAGGCTTAACATATGGATTTCAAGGTCAGAGCGAAGTTGATAGAAAATATAAAGAAAAAAATATAAATAATATTGTTGACACAACTTTAAAAACTCAAGAAATTATAAATGAGCTTTCAGGCATACCTTTAGAATTTTCGCCAGGTGATTTTTATAATTACTCTATATCTATAGATGTATTAGGGTTCATAATTGAAAGGGTAAGTAATTATTCTTTGCAGGAATATTTAGATATTAATGTTTTTAAAAAACTTGATATGAAAGACACGTCATTTACTCTTGATAAGTCAAAAAAAGACAGAATAGCCAAATGTTACAGATGGAATGAGAAAAATAATATATATGAACTTCATGATAAAAGACAAGATCCAGATATAACTGTTAAAAGCTACTTAGAAAATCCAAATTCTTTTTCTGGTGGGGCTGGATTACTTTCAACCATGAAAGATTATCAATTTTTTGGTTCAGCAATTTTAGATGCAAAAAAGGGTAGAGATAATCCATTGATAAAAAAAAGCACTGCAAAATTAATGATGCAAAATCATTTACCTAGAAATAAATATATTAGTGATATATCAATGTACCCCATCAAAGGTGAGCAATATTACAAAGGTATTGGTTATGGTTTAGGTGGTTCAATTTGTTGTGATGAAAATTTAGGTATTAGTAATAGCGAAAAAGGAGATTTTGGTTGGGGGGGCGCTGCATCAACCTCTTTTTATATTAGTAATAAATATGATTATTCCTTTGTTTTTTTAACACAAGTTTTAGAATCTGAAAAAACAAGAAAATTAAATAGCATAGTAAAAAAATTAATTAATGATTGTGTAATAAATGTTTAATAAAAATAATTTGAAGATATTTGTTGTAGCTATATTAACTTTTCTAATTCTTATAATAATAAATGAATTTGTTAATTAGATGTTAGCTTCCAAATAGAAGAATTTGGTTCGTCAGTAATTAAATAAATCTCACCTTCGGAATTTATATCAATATCTCTTAATCTTCCTATTTTATCTTTGAAAATAATTTCCTCATTAGTAACTTTTCCATCATTGTAATCCAATCTTATTAGAAGCTTATATTTTAATGATGTAACTAAAATATCTCCTCTCCAATCAGGAAATTCTTTACCATAATAAAAAATTAAATCACTTGGTGCTATTGAAGGAACCCAAGATAAAATCGGGTATTTATATTCTTCACTAAATGGATTCCCATCACCAATTTTTGTGCCAGAATAGTTAGCCCCTCCCCAACCAATTTTATTCCATCCATAATTTGCGCCACCCTCGACATTTCCAATGAAATCGCCACCTTTAGCCCCATGATTAGAAATAATTATTTCTTCTTCTTCTGATAAAGCTATGCCTTGGGGATTTCTTACACCGATCATATATATTTCTTTTAAGTTACCCTCAAAAGGATTGTCAGGAACTGTGCCATCTAAATTTATTCTTATTATGCTTCCAGCATGTGAGTCAAGATTTTGAGATACATCACCTTGGCCTCTTTCGCCGATAGTTGCATAAAGATAATCATCATTAATTATTAATCTTGACCCAAAATGTTTTCCGCTAGAATAAAAGGGCTCAGCTTTAAAAAGAATTTCAAAATCTCTGAGAACTTTATAATTTTCCGTAAACTTACCTCTTCCAATTGCAGTGGAAAATTTTTTATTGTCGTCTTGAATTGTAAATGTCACATATAAATATTCTTTATGAAATTTTATATCAAGAAGCCCACCTTGGCCGTACTGAACCAAAGGTATTTCATGTTTGATTATATGATGAATATTTTTATTTAAATTTGCATATATTAAGTTACCTCTTTTTTCAGTAACAATAATCTCGTTATCGTTAATAAATTGAATCGCCCAAGGATTTTCAAGTTTAGTCCCAATATTAATTTCCTCTAATTTAAATAACGAATCATTTGCCACATCATAGTTATTAAAATTATTGATAATATCCTCCGTGTCTTCATTTATTTCCTGACTACAAGCAAAAAATAAAGAGAGGATAAATATATTTATTAAAAATAATTTCATAAAGTTAATTTGGTTGCTTATTGGTAA
>CAYTXB010000075.1:0-3529 GCA_964440895.1 uncultured Dehalococcoidales bacterium | reverse complement strand
GTAATTAAATTTGAACTTGAAAAATTATCACCTCTCATTATAGAGCAAGTGTGCCTTGCTTCAACTACAACCCCGAGGCCATGGGGCGAAATAATGGAATCTAAAGCAGATGAAATTTGATTAGTTAAATTCTCTTGGACTTGAAGTCTTTTTGAAAAAATCTCAATAATTTTAGGAATTTTCGAAAGTCCAATAATATTTCTATTAGGAATATATCCTAAATTTACCATTCCGAAAAAGGGAGTCATTTCATGCTCACAAGTACTTGAGAATTCAATATTTTTAACAACAATCATATCGTCAAGAGTTGTTTTAAATAACGAATTTTTTACTAATTCATTAATATCTTTTCCGTAGCCAGATAAAAGTTCTTCGTAGAGTCTTGAAACTCTTTCAGGTGTGCCTTTCAACCCATCTCTTGTTGAATCATCACCTGAATCACTAATAACTTGAAATATTAATTTTTTTATATTTTCTTTATTCATATTCATAAAAAATAGTTTAAAAAGATTTTTGCATACAATGAGGAATTTTTACCAATTTTTATTACAAATTAAATAATTGATATGACTTTAATTGTTTTCGTTGTCATACTTAATTAGGTTACTTAACATAATTTCAAATTGTTCTTTCGTGTAAGATCCGGATAGCCGAGTTACAACTTTACCGCTACTATCTACTAAAACCCAGAAAGGAAAGCCTCTTATTCCAAAATGCTGAGCAACACCACTTAATTCATTATCTGTAAATGACGGAAAACTCCATCCTTCAGATTCAACCCATTTGTCAGGAGGATAATTAGGTTGAGAGGAATTAATTGAAGTTAATATTGAATACATTTTTACACCACCCATATCACCGCCATTATCAATCCAGTCTTGTATTTCTTTAACTTCGACTTGGCAATAACCACACCAATGAGCTAAAAAAAGCAATATTGTGGGTGAATTACTTTCAGATGTTATTAAATTAGCATTTAAATCAGATCCGGTAATAATAGGTGCCTCCATTTTTGCTGCAGGCTCTATTTGTTGGCAATAATTTAAGTTTTCAAATAATACGCAGTCCCTATTAAAATTTACCGAAAGGTCAGGAAGAGATTCACCTGTAACATCAATTTCTCCCCCTAAATAATTTTCATCTGATGAAGGCTGTATTAGGAAAAGTGCTATAAAAAAAACTACCACTAGACCTATAACAGAACCCACGAATATAGGAGTTAAATTTTTCTTTTCATTTGGCGACTTACTAGAATTCATTTTTTAAAATTTATGTTTGGTATTAATAATAATACAGAAATTAGTAAAAATGTTGATAATGCCATAAATGGCATAGTTACAAATCCAAACTCCATTATCCATGTTCCAGTGCAACTAACTTCAGTGGAACAAGAAGGCGAGCTCTGGTCAGGAAATATCTGTAATTGATAATGATAAATCGTTATTAATAGCCCAATTATGGATAATGGCAATCCATACAGCCAAGACTCTTTACTTTTAAGATATATACCTACACCCAAAATTAAAACTAATGGATACATCGCAATTCTTTCGTACCAGCAATATGTGCAAGGAACAAATCCAGAAATTTCCGAGTAAAACAAACTGCCTATAGAAGCTAAGGAGGCAATTGTCCATGCTAATAAAATGTGATAATTATTTATAAAATTTTTTATGTTTAGTAAAAAATTATTTTTAGTTACCTTGATCATAAAAATAATAATAATAATTAAAGAAAATGCAATTGAAAGAATTGAAAGAACAGAAAATATTTTATTTAGTGCCTCAGTTAATGTTTCATTCATAATAATTGAATGATATCATATAGAAAATGGAAAATTCAGATACAAAAACATTAACAGTTAATCCATGGTTTCTCCTCCTTGGGGCAAGTTTTATTGCTTCATTATTTGGAATAATATTTTTAATTACCCTCTTCTTTATTGTTAGGGCATGGATAATTTATGAATTTGGATTAAATTCGTTCACACATTACATTAGTTAGCAACAAGTTTGTATTTTTAAAATCATTACTTTAAATTAATCATAAGAGGTTTTTTATGATTTTGGCATTATGGTTCTTTGTAAGTTTTTTTTCAGCGTCTATACCGTGGTCTCTCATAATAGGATTCATATTTTCAAAGCAAGATATTCGTACAATTGGGGATAAAAATCCAGGTGGCACAAACACGATAAAGCTGTCTGGAATAAAAGTGGGATTATTGGCAATTTCTTTAGACATTTTAAAATCCTTTTTTCCAATTTATTTTGCAATAATTTTTGGTTTTGATGGCTTTCAATTAGCAATTTTATGTTTTGCAGCCATTTCAGGAAGTATTTTTTCTCCTTTCCTAAGGTTTAATGGTGGCAAATCATTAGCTGTAACATGTGGTATCTGGATGGCAATATCATCAGGTATAATTGGCCCTTTAATTTGTTTAATAATGGCATTTTCTCATTTAATTCAAAAAACTCATCTATGGACAATTTTATCTGGGTGGATTGGCATCCTAATCTGGGTTTTAATTTTTTCTTTAAGTATAGAATATATATTATTCTTCATAATTAATTTCATTCTAGTTATGTACAAACATAAAAATGAGTTTAATCAGAAAATTATTTTTAGAAACTGGATATTAATGAGAAGGGCATAGGTATGTATTTATTTTTAGAGGTTACAGCAATGTTTATTTTTTATTCATTATTTGCCTTCTCAATACTTGTAAGTATTTTAGGATTTATAAATTTAATTCTAATAAAAAAACCTATAATTTATTATCAAAATAATTCAACTGCTCTAGTATCGGTATTAATTCCTGCAAGAAATGAAGAAATTAATATTAAAAGATGTTTATATTCGTTAATAGATCAATCTTATAAAAATTTAGAAATTATTGTGCTCGATGATGATTCAGATGACCAAACCTATAACGTTGTTAAAAATATTTCTAAAAATTATGAATCAATTAAAGTTGTAAAAGGTGAAGCTAAAACATTAGGTTGGACTGGTAAAAATTGGGCTTGTTATCAACTAAGTAAATATGCAAATGGAGATTTTTTGTTATTTGTGGATGCTGATACAAAGTTACAAAAAAATACAATTGCTGAAACAGTTAACGAAATGAATAATAATGATGTTGACCTGATTTCACTTTTTCCTAATAGAGTAACTAACACAGCAATTGATAAAATTATTTCTGTTACTATAGGCTGGTTTATTTTTTCATGCCTCCCAATTATTTTTTCAAATAAAAATCCTATTTTTTCTTCTGCTTTTGGGCAATTTTTATTATTTAGAAAAGGTGCTTATTTTTCAATAGGCGGACATGAATCAGTTAAAGATAAAATTTTAGATGATTTTGAGCTTGGAAGGCTTATAACTAAAAGAGGATATAATTTGAATGTCCTTGATGGAACAGAAAGAATATCTACATTTTCATATTCTACTGAAAAAGAAGCCTTGGAAGGACTATCAAAATCTATTTTTCCATTTTTTAATAATAAATTAATACCATTTTTAATTTTATTAA
>CAYTXB010000074.1:0-3607 GCA_964440895.1 uncultured Dehalococcoidales bacterium | reverse complement strand
TTTTATCGCCTCAATAATTTAATTATTCTTTTTCCAACTGCTTCATCAAGAAGTACTTTAGAACCAAATAATCTTTTGTTTCTTTTTGATTTTTTTCTTCTAAGGTGGCTTTTCATTCCTTTAGACCTCATTATTTTTCCATTACTACTTAATGAAAATCTTTTGGCTGCACCTTTATGTGTTTTTAACTTTGGCATAATATTTATTTTGGAGCTAGGATAATACTCAGAGTTCTTCCTTCCAAGCTTGGCGGCTTGTCTATTTCTGAGATATTTTCCAAGTCATCATTTATTTTTTTTAAAATTTGCACTCCCAAGTCAGGATATGCATTTTCTCTTCCCCTCATTAAAAGCGAAATCTTAACTTTATTGCCTTCTTCAAGAAATGAAGTAATTTGTTTCTTTTTAGAATTTATATCATGCTGACTAATTCTCATCCTTAATCTTATTTCTTTTAATCCGATTTTAGATTGAGATTTTTTTGCCTGCTTCATTTTTTTTGCTTGAGAAAACTTAAATTTTCCGTAATCTAGTATTCTGCAAACAGGAGGAGATTGATTAGGCCCTACTTCAACTAAATCTAAACCTTGATCTTTAGCTAGCTTTATTGCTTCTTTAATATCAAGAACCGTTGATTCGTCACCATCACTATTACCCCCAAAAACAATTCTCACTTTTTCAGCCTTAATCCTATGATTAATTCTGTGATCTTTGTCAGTATTTTTATTCTTTTGTATCGTAGGTATTGAAACTCCTATACTAATTCTACTTTCTGTAAAAGACTGCGAAATCTTAGCATCTTTTCATATAAATGGTCAATTGCTGAAAATAAATTTAAATGTGAAATAAAAAAATTATTTTTAAAATATTTGAAAATCAAAAATTGTTCTACTTTGTGGTAAAATACTTATATGGGAAATCAAAGAAAAAATTTTTTAGTATATTTAGGTGTTATAAGTGTAATTATCGCTGGATTCTTTATATTATTTGATGGTGGTCTTAGTGGCACAGAAGAAATACCTATGTCATCAGTTATATCATTAACTGAAAACCCACCTATTGGGCAGAGAGTAAATATTCTTGTTAAAGGTGACGAATTAGAAATAATATCGGGTAACCAAACTTATACTTCACGAAAAGAGCCAGGTAGTAGTATTTACAAGATCTTACAAGATGCTGAAATAAATCCTGCTAACTATGAAGTTGAAGTACAGGGTTCTAGCGGTCTTGGCGGAGTATTTTCAATTTTATTAAGTTTCTTGCCTCTTATACTATTTGGAGGAATTTTAATTTTTATGATGAGGCAAGCTCAAGGCGGTGCTAATAATGCTTTAGGTTTCGGAAAGAGTAAAGCGAAGAGATTTGTAGGAGCTAAAGCAACAGTCACTTTTTCAGATGTAGCAGGTGTTTCTGAAGCAAAACAAGAGTTAGAAGAAGTTGTTGAATTTTTAAAAAATCCTGAAAAATTTCTGTCATTAGGTGCAAGAATTCCTAAAGGAGTTTTGCTTGTTGGTCCTCCTGGAACTGGTAAGACATTATTAGCTCGTGCGGTTGCTGGTGAGGCTGGAGTCCCTTTCTTCTCAATTAGTGGGTCGGAGTTTGTTGAAATGTTTGTGGGTGTTGGAGCTTCTCGAGTAAGAGATCTTTTTGATCAAGCCAAAAAACATTCACCTTGTATTGTATTTGTTGATGAGATTGATGCAGTAGGAAGGCATAGAGGAGCTGGACTTGGTGGTGGTCATGATGAAAGAGAACAAACTTTAAATCAAATTCTTGTAGAGATGGACGGTTTTGATACTTCAACTAATGTGATTGTACTTGCTTCTACTAATAGACCAGACATCCTAGATCCAGCCCTGCTTAGACCTGGAAGATTTGATAGAAGGGTTACATTAGATAATCCAGACATAATGGGTAGAAAAGCTATTTTAGAGGTACATTCAAAGGGAAAGCCTCTTGAAAATGAAGTTGAAATGGAAAAAATTGCTAAACAAACTCCTGGATTTAGCGGTGCTGACTTAGCAAATTTAGTTAACGAAGCTGCTATATTAGCAGCAAGGAGAGGAGCTAAAAAAATAGGACTAGCTTCACTTGTAGAATCAATTGACAGAGTAATAGCTGGCCCAGCAAGAAAAAGTAAGGTAATTACTCAAGAAGAAAGAGAAATAACTGCTTATCACGAAGCTGGTCATGCTGTTGTAGCTCATAACATGCCGTCCGCAGACCCTGTTCACAAAGTTTCGATAATATCAAGAGGGCAAATGGGTGGATATACAAGATATCTTCCTGAAAAAGACAGATATTTGCAAACTAAGGCTCAATTTGAAGCTTATATAGCTTCAGCAATGGGCGGGAGAATTGCTGAAAAAGTTAAGTTCGGTGAAATAACTACTGGTGCAAGTAATGACATACAAGTTGCAACTAACATGGCAAAAGAGATGGTAACAACTTATGGAATGAGCGACAAGCTTGGATTACGAGCATATGGCAGAAAACAAGAGACAGTTTTTCTTGGAAAAGATGGAACAGAGCAAAGAGATTATAGTGGAAAAACAGAAGAACTTATCGATGATGAAATAAATTCTATTTTATCTGAAGGTGAAAAACAGGCTGAAAAAATACTTAGAAAACATTCTGAACAGATGGAAAATCTTGCAAAATATTTATTAGATTATGAAACAATTGATGAAGAAGAATTAAGAAAATTATTTGCAGGCGAAATAGTATCTCCTCCCTTAGTTGGTGAAACCTTAGCACATTCTGGTGAGCAACCAGAAAATTTATCTGATAAAAAAACACCTCCTAAAGATATTGAACCGCAAGCTAGCTAATGAGAAGCATATCGTCATCAATCTTAGATGATAAAAAACAAAATGGAATTGGAATTATCCCATTCCTTACTTCTGGCTTCCCAAATATAAGTCTCAGCAAAGATATTATTTTGAATTTATTAGATGAGAAACTATGTTCTGCAGTCGAGGTAGGAATACCATTTAGTGACCCTATAGCTGAAGGAAAAACTATTCAAAAATCAAGTTCAGTCGCACTTAAAAATGGCGTCACAATTGATAATACATTGAAAATGATTTCTGATATTAATGAGAGTAATACAAATAATACACCCATTGTTTCTATGGGTTATTATAATCCGATATTTAAAATGGGTTTAGATAATTTTTTTTCAAGCTGCAAGGATGCTGGAGTAAGTGGAGTGATTATAGCTGACATACCGAATATTGAACTTGAGAACATACAAGAAACTGCAAACAATTACAATGTAGAAACAATACCATTAGTTCCATTAAATTCATCAGAAGATACAGTTAATCATGCCAGTAAAATTGGCCAAGGTTTTATATATTGCGTTAGTGTTCTTGGGGTAACAGGGACAAGAGAAAAGCTTTCAAAAAATTTGAATGCCAAAGTAAATCAAGTAAAAGAATCATCTGAAATTCCAGTTGCTGTAGGATTTGGCATTTCAAAAAAAGATCATATCAAAGAGTTAAAGAATTATGCAGATGCTGCTGTGATTGGAAGCGCAATAATTGACGTCATTTCAAATTCTGAAAAAAAAGAAATTGTTAATGTTGTTAACTTTATAAAAGGTC
>CAYTXB010000073.1:0-3641 GCA_964440895.1 uncultured Dehalococcoidales bacterium | reverse complement strand
GTAGCTATAGAATTTAGATCCATTTGGGCCCAGAAATTAGTTGTAAAAGAAGGGGTAATAAAACGCATTTCTTCAGGCCATTTATCAAAAGTTTCGCCAACTTTTCCTCTTTCAAGAACAACCATATTTTCAATTCCAAAATCTTTTAACATTGAAGTTATCCCCACACCAGCGGGACCTGCGCCTACTATAACTACATCATAATTTTCCATTACTGATACCCTATACTATTTTTTCTAAAATTCAAGAATGAGAATGATTCTCATTTTTATATAGTACCAGATATTTTGTAAATATGTAGATACCTTAAACTTAAATTGGCTTTATTTAATAAGAATCAATAAAAAAATGTTAATAATTTGCTTCATTTTTTTCAAATGGAAACATAGGTTTTCTTCTATTTTTAAAATTAAAATTGTGCAGCCCAGATGCTGTAACCCCTGGGGAGTCTAAAGCAATTATTTTTGAAGCAATTGGTTCAAAAGCTGGCCTAGGAGATTGCACCCCTTTAGCAATTATTATTGGGTAACTTATAGGGTTTAAACCCAATGAATAATAAAGTTCTATACTTGTGTTTCCAATTCTTTTACTAGTCAATATAAGAGTATTCTCATCTTCAGTTTCAATTACTATTGTATCTCCAGCATCAAAATATTTACCTCCCCCATGGGTTCTGCCATGGTCTTCAAATTCTCCTTCAAAATATTTTATAATTGTGCCTGTTATTTCAATAGGATCTCCATGCAATGAATCACTTTTTCCACCAACTTTTAATGTGATCATAGATCCAACTTTGTTCATACATTTTTCAACAGCTTCAGGGTCAAATAAAGTTTGAAGAATACCGCTTACTCCAATTTTTCTGGCTTTGTGCAATATATGAGTGGAGTCAGCTGAAGATCCTGCACCAATATTATCACCAGAGTCCATTAAAACTACTGGCTTTTCTTTAATAGAAACGGCTTCTTTTAAACCTTGCTCTATAGACGGAGCTAAAGAATCCATTTCAAATCTTTTATCCCAAGCATATTTTGCAATTTTCTTTGAATATTCCTTTGCCTTATTAATATTGCTGTTAGTAATTACAGTAAATGACATTCCCATTTTTTTAATATCTGAATAAGAGTATCCTTCAGCAACACTAACTGAAACTACTTCTTTATCTAAATAAAGTTTTCTTGATTCAGAAAGTATTGACTTCATAGGCTCCTGATTTGTGTTGTGATTAACGATATTAATTGTCATTGGTGGTTTTTCAATGTGCTGGCATGGAAAAATTTCCTTTTTCACTGTTTTGTAAATTAATTCAGCACATTTATATCCTGTTTCATCTGCATCCAAGTGAGGGGTAGTTTGGTATACAGTAGTGATGTCAGTATTAATAATCATTTTTTCGGAAACATTTGCATGCATATCTAGATTTATTCCAAAAGGAATATCAGGGCCTATTTTGCTTCTTACCCTAGATGTAATTTCTCCATCCATGTCTTCAAAATCTTCTGAAACTGCCGCACCGTGGAGGCTCATAAGCACCCCATCGTAAGGTCCGTTAATTTCAATTAAATCTATAATTTCTGAAATAAGTTTTTCAAATGCCTCAGAAGTTATTGTGCCTAATGGACCAGTAGTGGCAAATAACAAAGGGACTAAATCAAATCCATAATCTTTAGAGGCATTATAAAATCCACCAATTGTTGACGGTGAATCATAAAGTTTTTCTATCTCCTTGCCTCTTAAAAGCATTCCATTTTTTTCAAAACTCTCATATTCAGTAGGAGTGCTATGAAAAGTATTAGTCTCATGACTAATTCCAGCTAATGCAAATCTCATTTTATTCAATATTTGATAATTTTTTAATACTTAGTGCAGTTGCAGCAATATCAGGCTCTTCAAGGCCAAGCCCCATTGTTTCATCTACAACCTCAGAGCTTGCCATGGTAACTGGCAATTTTAAACCTAATTGAGAAGTTAAATCTTTAATAATACCTAAATCTTTAACCAAGTTTCTTAATGGTGCTGGTGAATTTTCAAATTCTTTATTTACAGTAATTGGACCATTCCTCTCAATCATAGTGCTTCTGCCCCAACTTGTACTTAAAATATCTATTGCTGCGGTTAAATTAACTCCTGATTGTTCGGCTAAAACAAATGCTTCAGCTGCAGCAACAGTATTTGTGCTTACTAATAATTGATTCACTAATTTCATTGCAGTTCCAGCTCCACTTGGCCCCATGTGTGAAATTTTTGAACCCATCATTTCGAAAGCTTCATTGGCATAATTAAATGACGATTCTTTTCCTCCAACCATAATTGTTAGTGTTCCATCAGCCGCTCCTCCAGGGCCACCACTAATAGGAGCATCAAGAAAATTTAGCCCCTTATTTGAGGCTGAATCAAAACATTCTTTCGAGGTCTTTACATCTACGGTGCTATGATCAACCAAAACTTGTTTAGAATTAGCATATTCAAAAATACCACCTTTTGCCATAAACAACTCTTTTGAAGTTTCAACATTTGGTAGGCAAGTAAGCAGAACATCGACTGAATTTGTTATTTCTTCTATCGAACTAGAACCTGATGCACCACGTTCAGTAAAATTTTTTATCTTATCTAAAGTTCTCGTATATACGAAAAGATCGGATTTATTGTTTATATTTTTGAGTATATTATTAGCCATTCCAGTGCCCATATTGCCAAGACCTACAAATCCAATTTTCATATTATTCTCCTTATTTTTGATTCAAGTAATTAATTAATAATATTTGATTTAAAATAAAAAAATCAATTTAAAAGATTTAATACTAATAATTAAATAATGTAATATTAGTTAATAACTAAATTTGGGGAATTTATGAATAAATATAAAATTATTTTCTTATCTCTAATATCAATTTTACTTATTTCATGTGGCGATTCATCAGTTGAAAATACTTTTGAACAAATATTTTCAGATGGAAATATCCAAAATGAAGAAGATTTAAAGTTATTAGGAATAAAAAAAGGTAAAAAATATAAAGTCGAAGGATTAAACAAAGCTAATGCTGCAATTTTTGCATTTTATAGAAAGCCTGGAGAAAAAGAAGCTATAGAATATGAAATTAGATTTTACAATAATCATGAAGATGCAGTAAACGAAGGGGTTCCAATGGCAAAAGAAAGAGTTGGCCCCGAAGCGAAGTTAAAAAAGGAATATGCAACATGGGATGAAGGGCTAAAAGATGCAAGACAATGTGGTGGAGCTGGTGGTGGAATGTCAGCGGGTGGAAGTCAAGCAGGTGGGGCTGGAGATCATGCAGTAGGAAGTTGTTCATCACCAAAATATAATGAATTCTTTGTTTTTAATAACATGGTTATATTGTGCCAAGGTGAAAATGAAATAGAATCAAGAAGAAATTGCCAAGATGTAATTGGCATCTTAAAAGTTGAAGAATAAATTTATTTAATTAAGGGAAATTTTTAATATCTCTAATGACATGATTTATTCATGTTGATACGGAATTTCAGACCCTTAGTAATTAAGGGTCTGATAATTAACAGATTTGTAACATATTTTCATTGACACTTATATCGATAACGTGTAATATAACTTTAACGTTAGACGTGACGAGTGGGAAATTGGAAAGTTGAATTTAAGGGACGCT
>CAYTXB010000072.1:0-3663 GCA_964440895.1 uncultured Dehalococcoidales bacterium | reverse complement strand
AATACATTTAAATGAGGAAATAATGCATAATCCTGGAATACAAAGCCTAAGTTTCTATTTTCAGGCGGCATGTGAGAAAACCCTGACGAAGCTAGTTGCCCATTTATTCTTATATATCCTGAGGATATTCTTTTAAAGCCTGATATAACTCTCAAGAGTGTTGTTTTCCCTATTCCACTAGTCCCCAAAATTGATACAAATTTACCTTTATTTATGTTTAAAACAAAATCTTTAAGGATTAAATTTTTTTCATCAAATGAAACATTTACATTTTCCAATTCTATCTTTCCATAATTGGCAGAAGTTTTCTTAATTTCTGAATATCTTCGTGAAAACATTTAACCCCTAACATCAATATTGTTTTTTCTAAGAACAAGATATGCAGAAGCAGGTCCTGACAATAAAATTAATATTAATGCCGGCAAAGCAGCAGATGCAAAAAATGCTTCTGATGCATATGACCAAATACTAGTTGGAAGACTAGTAAAATTTAATGGAGAAAGCACTAAAGTTAATGGCAATTCTTTCATGGACAGCAGAAATATTAATAGTGAGCCAGCAAGAATACTTGGCATTAGTAAGGGAATTGTTACTTTAAAAAAGGTTTTCCAGTAATTATAACCAAGCCCTCTTGATGCATCTTCAAGGTTTGGGTTGAGTTGAATAAGAGTTGATTTAATTGCACTCACGCCAACAGGAAGAAATAAAACTGAATATCCGAAAATTAAAACTGCTGTCGTTTGATATATTGGGAACAAGAAGTTAATTGAGAAATAAACTAATGAAAGCCCTACAACAATACTTGGCAAGCCAAAACCAATATATGAAATTTTTTCGAGCAAAAGAGAAAATTTACTTTTATATTTAACTGCAAAAAATGATATAGGCAATGAAATAATCATCGTTAAAATTGCTGAAAAAAATGAAACCTTTAAAGAAGTAAGTATAGATGTAAAATTAAATGCTATTACATCTCCATAAATAATTCCCTTAATTAGCCAAGTTAATAATCCTATTACTGGAATTAATGCGCCAATAATAGGAGCTAATAAGATTAAAGTGAATACAATCCATTTTTTATTATCTAATTGAATCAAGGAGCTTGAATTACTGGATGAGGATGAAGAAAAGAAATTCCTTGCCCCTTTAATAAAGCCATCTAAACTCAAAATAAGGATAGCAAAAAATACAAGCAACAGAGATAAAGCTGCGGCTGAAATTCTATTAAATGCTCCGTTGTACATATTCATTATTGCCCAAGTAAATGTTTGATATCTAAGCAATGCAACAGCACCATAATCACTTAATGTATACAAGGCAACTAATAGGCCACCTGATCTCATAGCGGGAAGAAGAAGCGGCAAAGTCACATAATAAAAAGTTTTTATTCTTCCTCTACCTAAGCTTCTTGAAGCATCTTCAAATGAATCATCAAGACTAATCATTGCTGCTCTCAAAGGCAGAAAAACATAAGGATATGATAAAAAAGTCAATGTTATAGTTGCACCCCAAAATCCATATAAATCAGGAAACGAATCGATAATGTTCCATGAGTTCAATATTTGAAATAGTTGCCCCTTAGGCCCAAGTAAATGAACAAATACCATGCCATAAACATAACTTGGGATGACTATAGGAAGGCAGCACAAAATTGTTAATAACTTTTTGAAAGGTACATCGCTTTTAGTTAAAAAATGAGAAAGAAAGAAAGAAAGTACAATTGAAAAAAAAGTTACAGAAACCACTAAAGCTATAGTTTTAAAAGCAATCCAAAAAACTCTTTCTCTAAAAATTAATTCTATAAATCCATCGTGGCTTACAGCTCTAAATACAAGATAAATTAAAGGAATAGATACTATGACAGCAATTAAAGTTGAAATGCTTGAAAGCCAAAGGTAATTTTTATTTAAATTTCTAATCTTTATCATCGCGGTAAAGTATACATAAAAAAGAGGGAGAAAGTTAATCCTCCCTCTTTTGGAAATGTTAAAACCCTACTCAGAGCCTATGGCAGTGCGCCAACGTCTTGTAGGAGTTTTTGAGTTGCTTCCACATCACCTAAATCTGAGATGTCTATATCAGGTGTGTTTAATGTGGATAAATCAGGAAGCAAGTAGCTCTTGTTAACACCCTCAACTAATGGGTATTCATATACTTCGTTTGCGAAGTAAGCTTGAGAAGTTGCGCTAAGCATGAATTCCATGAATCTCTCAGCAGCTTCTTTGTTATCAGATGCATCCAAAATTCCAGCACCTGCAACTAATACAACTGAACCTGGCCCTCCGCTAGGAAGGAAGTAGTTTCTAGCTGCGAATGTTTCTGTATTTGCCTTCAAAAATCTGTGTAAATAGTAGTGGTTTACAAAACCAACTTCAATTTCACCAGCACCAGCAGCTTCAACTGTTGGAGTATTCTTTGCATATACTTTTACATCGTTAGCTATAATACCTTCAAGCCATGTTTTAGTTTTTTCTTCACCCCATACAAGTCTCAATCCAGTAACCATTGCTTGGAATGAGCTATTTGTTGGAGGCCATCCGATCTTACCTTTCCATTTTGGATCGATAAAGTCGTACAAGTTGTCAGGAAGCTGAGTGGCAGGGTCAGTAATTGCATCCGTGTTATACACCACCACTCTAGCTCTTCCTGTGATACCTGTCCATTTCTGATTTGGAGAATCTGCCCAGTCAGGTACCTTTTCAGTAATACTAGAAGGGAGTACTGCAAACATATCTTCAACTGATCCAAGACCGCCTGGGTCTTGAGCATAGAAAATATCTGCAGGAGTCTTATCTCCTTCTTCCATTAAAGTTGCAGCCATCGCGCCAGTTGATCCATATTTAACTTCAACTGGAATTCTTGTTGCATCTGTAAAAGCTTGAATTATTGGTCCAACCAATGACTCTTTTCTTCCAGAATAAATAACAAGAGGCTTATATTTCTTTTCAACTTCAATTTCTTTTACGACTTCTTTTTCTACTTCAATTAATTTTTCAGTCACAACTGGAACCTCCACTTCTACAGTGGTTGGTTTTTCAACTACAACTTCTTTGGTAACTTCTACTATTTCAGTTTCACCTGCACAGGCAAACATTAAAACAGCAAGTAAAGAAAGAGGAATTAAAAATAATTTTTTCATTCTAAATCGTCCTACTTATTGTTTACTAAATAACTAAAGAATAACAATACTAATGTTGATAATTATGGTCAAGAACTTTTTCTACCTTTCGGTCATAAATTGTTAACAACTTGTTAAATCTTTATCTAATTTAATTCAATTTGTAGTAAAATATTAGTATTAATAAGATTGTGTTGTACTATCACATAGATGTCTGTAACTACAAAAGAAAAAATAGGATATTTAATACTTAATACTGGAACGCCAGATGCCCCAACTATCCCTGCGCTCAGAAGCTATTTAAAAGAATTTTTGTCTGACCCTGACATGCTAGATTACCCTTCTACTCGGCCTGCTGAGCTCGCAAAAGGCTTTGATAAATTTAAAAATTTTATTTCAGTGATTTTAAGATGGGCCATACTAAATTTAATAGTGCTTCCATTTAGACCAGCTAAAATTCTAGAGAAATATGCAAGCATTTGGACTGATGAAGGGTCTCCATTAACCGTCAATACAATTAAATTCACTGAAAAATTAAAAAGGTT
>CAYTXB010000071.1:0-3719 GCA_964440895.1 uncultured Dehalococcoidales bacterium | reverse complement strand
ACAATAATTTTAATTTCCTCTTTCTTTGTTAATTATGACTGGAATTCATACAGTGATAATATTTTAAATTCTTCAAATTGTTTACTTTCGCAATGTGAAAACAATTCTGGCATATTAGTGTCTAGCACTGACTGGATTGGAAAGTTAATAACAGCTGATTATATAATTGCTTTTCAGCTCACCGGTCTCATTTTGCTCGCCTCACTTATTGGGGCATTAGCTTTACTCAGAATAAGGATGGGTGGAAATGACACTGACTAATATAATTTTATTGTCATGGATTATTTTCTTTATTGGTTTATATGGCTCACTGACCAAAAAAAGTGCTGTGCTTGTTGTGATTAGCCTTGAATTAATGTTTAATGCTGTAGCTTTAAACTTTGTAACATTTTCAAGGTTTGCTCCAGGCGGTTTATTAGGTTTAACAGATGTTACTAATGTTTTGTCTGGTCAAATAATGGCTATTTTTATTATTGCAATCGGGGCAGCAGAAGCTGCATTAGCATTGTCAATAGTTATTGCAATGTATAGGGAAAAAAATACTATCGAATTTACTGAAACTATTGAGATAAAAGAAAATAATGTGGATTGATTACAAAGAAGTTGAAAATTTATTAACAGCTGAAATGTGGAAATCACTTTTAGAAGGTGAAGGTCTGCCCGCTAAAATTTTACCTGTTGATGGGATCCTAGAATGGTCTGAAACATCTAAATTCAGATTAATGGTTCCAAAGGGTAGAGAGCACGTTGCTGATGAGATTTTAAGGAAATTATAATGTCTAATAATGAAATTGTGTGGTTAATATTAATATTACCTTTCATTGCATTTCTAATTAATGGGTTTATTACATTATTTACAAATTTTAAAAATTCTCCTTTTTCTGGATATTTAAATGTAGCATCAATTGGAATTTCATTAATTTTAAGTCTTTACTTGGCAATAGTAGGGCTTGATAAAAATTTTGATTATCAGACAGCTTCATTTCAATGGATTTCATTTGGTTTATTTGAAGTAACAATGGCAATAATGCTAGATGAATTGACCTTAATCATGATAACTGTTGTTACTGCAATTAGTTTCCTAATCCAAATATACTCCCTCTCTTATATGAAAGATGATGATGGATACTCAAGATATTTTAGTTATATGGGTTTATTCACAACCGCAATGTTGGGATTAGTTACATCAAGAAATTTAATCCAATTATTTATTTTTTGGGAGCTGGTTGGAGCAACATCTTATTTGCTTATTGGTTTTTGGTACAAAAAACAAAGTGCAATAAAAGCTGCAAAAAAGGCATTTCTTATGACAAGAGTTGGTGACTTTGGATTGATTGCCGGTATTTTATTCATTGCTAAAGAAGGTTCGCAATATTTAGATATAACTCAATTATATCTTGGGGTTCAAAATGGTCTTTTTACTGAAAATCTTATATTCCTTGTGGGCTTTCTTATCGTAATTGGTGCAATTGGAAAGTCAGCTCAATTCCCATTACATAATTGGCTTCCGGATGCAATGGAAGGTCCTACGCCTGTTTCAGCGCTTTTGCACTCAGCAACAATGGTTACTGCTGGAGTTTTCATAATTGGAAGGGTTTACCCGTTAATTGAATACTCCGAAAGCTTAAGTCAATTAATAAGTTACGTTGGTGCATTTACTCTTATTTTTGCAGCTTCAATGGCAATAGTAAGTAACGATATTAAAAAAGTCTTAGCTTATTCCTCAATAAGCCAATTAGGATATATGTTTCTTGCGCTAGGAGTAGGATCTTACGGAGCAGCATTTTTACATCTTTTTGCCCATGCATGGTTTAAGGCTCTGCTATTTCTTGGTGCAGGCTCTATTGGTCATGCTGTCCACACCTTTGATATGAATTTAATGGGCGGTTTGAGGCATAAAATGAAAATCACTTACTTTACAATGCTTTTAGGAACAATTAGCTTAATAGGAATTTTCCCTCTCTCAGGGTTTTGGAGTAAAGATGAAATTCTAATTGGAGTAAAATCTGAATCGAATATTCTGCTTTTAGTAGCATTAGTTGGTGTAGTTATGACTGCTTTTTATATGACAAGAATGATGGCAAAAACATTTTTTGGGGACTTTAAAGGAGGTCATGACAATATTAAACAAGAAGATCTTCATGAAAGCCCAAACCTAATTACTTATCCTATGATTGCTCTTGCAATCCCTTCAGTATTCATAGGATTCATATTTAGCTCTCCAATAGATTTGGGTTTTATTGAAAAACATTCAATGGTTTCATTCCTTGATCACAATAAGTTAGTTTTTCCAAATTATGAATATCATTCAATAAAATTCGACTTCATGATTGCATCTGTGTCTTCTTTGCTTGCTTTTATAGGTATAGCATTTTCAATTCTAAATTTTAGAAAGTTTAATTTAAATATTAAGTCATTAAATAAATTAATTTCTAATAAATATTACCTTGATTATCTTTACGAAACTTTAATTACTGAAAAATTATTTTATAAATACTTTTCTAATTTATTTAGCTATATTGAGAAAAATATAGTTGATAATTTTAGTTACAAATTGACAAGTTCTTTAAAATGGATGGCTAACAAAATTTCTATTTCACAGAATGGCCAGCTGCAGCTGCAAAGTATAACTTTTATTGGCGGTTTATTAATAATATTAATCCCGTACTTAATTTATTTAGGTTTAGGTGGTAATTAATGCCAGGAGGGATACTATCATTTTTGATTTTCTTCCCAATAATTGCTGGGTTATTTATTGGGATTGCTTCATCAAATAATTTCATAAAGAAAAATATTAAGATTTTAGCTTTAACATTTACTTTTATAGAAATGGCGTTATCTATATTGCTTTATTTCAACTATGACAAAGATAATGGAGGATTTCAATTTATCGATTATTTTGATTCATGGATACCATTTGAATCTTTTAGGGCCCAATATCTTGTAGGTGTGGATGGTTTAAGCGCTCCTCTTGTTTTGCTCACAGGTATTTTAGGTTTTTGTGCAGTAATTGCTTCTTTAAAAATCAACTTCAGAGAACGTGAATATTTTATGTGGTTATTAATTCTGCAAGGAGTTGTAACTGGAGTATTTTCATCTTTAGATATGTTACTTTTGTTTGTTTTCTGGGAAGCCGAATTGATACCAATGTATTTCTTGATATCAATTTGGGGCTCTGGAAAGGCTCAATATTCAGCTATGAAATTTTTGATATTCACTTTAACATCTGGAGCTTTTTTATTGATAGGAATATTGTCGATATATTTTGCTACTGGAACATTTGTTATGTATGACATAAATGAATTAAATTTGGCAGGAATATCAGGTTCAACATTTGAGATCTTGATTCCATCAATAGTAATCTTCCTAATATTTTTTATTGGTTTTGCTATTAAGCTCCCTTTATTTCCGCTCCATAGTTGGCTTCCTGATGCTCACACTGATGCCCCAACGGCAGTTAGCATAATGCTTGCAGGGGTTCTTTTAAAAATGGGCGGGTACGGTTTGTTAAGAATAAATGTAGATATTTTCAATGTAGTTGACCCATCAATTTTAATAAATTTGTCTCCTTATATAGCACTATTAGGGGCAGTTAGTGTTATTTATGGAGCTGTTTTAACTATTCGTCAAACAGATTTGAAGAGATTAATTGCATTTAGTAGCGTTAGCCACATGGGGTACATTATTTTAGGTATATCTTCATTTAATGCTTTTTCTTC
>CAYTXB010000070.1:0-3735 GCA_964440895.1 uncultured Dehalococcoidales bacterium | reverse complement strand
GTTTTGAATCAGTAATTAAAACTGTATTTTCAAAATGCGCAGATTTTGCACCATCCGATGTTACTACAGTCCACCCATCATCGCATAGTTTTGTATCATCTTTACCAATATTCACCATTGGCTCGATTGCCAGCGTCATACCCGGAACAAGTTTTGCTCCAGTTCCAGGAACACCAAAATTTGGAACTTGAGGAGGTTCATGCAATGTTCTCCCGATTCCATGCCCTGTATAGTTTCTAACTAAACCGTAACCTTTTGGGCAAATAAATTTTTCCACAGCGTTACCTATATCACCGACATATTTTCCACTAACACACTCACTGATAGCCAGATTCAACGATTCCAAAGTATCTGATAATAGATCAATTTCTTTTTGAGCGCAATCTCCTACTTTAAATGTTTTTGCATGATCACTGTAGAAACCAGACACAATTACGCCTGCATCAATACTAATAATGTCTCCATTTTTAAGTTTTCTTTTTGAAGGTATTCCATGGACAATTTCTTCATTGACTGATGCACAAATTGTATTAGGAAAATCATAAAGGCCTAAAAAAGCAGGCTTAACATTATTTCTTTTAATTTCTTTCCTGCAAATATTATCAAGCTCAATTGTTGTAATACCAGGCTCAATAGCTTTTTCCATTTTATCCATAATGCCGGCAATAATATTTCCTGCTTCTCTCATGTAAGAAATTTCTTTATCAGTTTTAATTAAAATATTTGTTTTATTGTTTAGCATTAAATAACCTTTTCCGTTAATACATTAAGAATGCTGCTATTTACATCCTCCATCTTTTGATCACCATTAATAGAGTCAAGCAATTTCTTTTTGTTGTAATAACCAAGAAGAGGCTCAGTTTGATCTCTATACACATTAAGCCTATTTCTTATTAAATCAGGCTTGTCATCATTTCTTCCGCGAGCTTGCAATCTAGTAATTATTTTTTCATCCAAGATATCTAAGTAAATTACTGATTTAATTCTTGCGCCTAAATCACTTATATTGACATCTAGTGATGAAGCTTGGTTGATGGTTCTTGGAAACCCATCTAGTATCATACCTGAAAACTGTGAGCCTTTATTATTTTGGAGGCTTTGAACAGACGAATTCACTAATTCAATTATTAAATCATCTGGGACCAATTCGCCTGAATCAACATAAGTGGTAGCTAACTTACCTAGCTTTGTATTGTTAGAAATATTTTCTCTCAGCAAATCTCCAACAGAAATATGTTGAAAATTTAATTTTTTAGACAATATTTCTGCTTGAGTGCCCTTACCTGATCCAGGTGGACCTAAAAAAATTATTACTTCTAATTGCTTCATTCTTTCATGAACCCTTCATAATTTCTCATCAAAAGCTGGGATTCAAGTTGCCTCATAGTATCAAGCGCCACACCAACCATAATCAATAAACTAGTACTACCTATTATAGTTGAAGCTCCTCCAACATTTGTGATTATTCCAGCAATGAATGGCATAATTGCAACTCCTGCTAAGAAAAGGGCTCCACCCCAAGTTATTCTAACCATAACTTGACTTAAATATGATTGAGTTGGTGATCCCGGCCTAATTCCAGGAATAAATCCTCCATTTTTTTGTAGATTTTCTGCAATATTTTGCTGATTAAAAGTTACTAATGCATAAAAAAATGTAAATAACATTACCATTATGAAAACTAATATCCAATAAGTTGTATTAGCTGGGCTGAGAAAATTTGTTATAAATTCTGCTGTTCTTGACCCAAAAGAATTAGTTGAAGGATCAACAAAGTATCCGCTTACACTAGCAGGTAATATTAATAATGAAAATGCAAAGATCAAAGGTATCATTCCGGCAGAATTTACTCTGAGCGGGATAAATGACCCACCTGTTTGCCTGTACATTCTCCCCCCTCTAAATACACTTCTTCCATATTGAACTGGAATCCTTCTTTGAGCTTCAGTAAATACAACTATTAAATACACAATTAAAAGGGCAATGATAACTAGCAGTGATAATTGGAAAAATTGATCAGATAATAATGCTCCTTGGCCAATTATTGATGGCAGTGAAGAAACTATACCTGCAAAAATTATTAGCGAAATACCATTTCCAATTCCTTTTTCAGTTACAAGTTCTCCAAGCCAAACAAGAAATGCTGTCCCTGCAGTCATTGTAAGTAAAATAGAAGTAAATGATACAAAGTTTCCTTGACCAAACCCAGAGCCCTCAATTACTTGTCCACCGAAAGAGCTTTGCAAGATGCTAATTTGCCCCCAACCTTGAAGAAATGCAATAGGTATCATTAGGTAGTGCGTATACTGATTTATTTTTTGTCTTCCAAATTGTCCTTCCTGGGAGAGCTCTTTAAGAGATGGAATAACAGGGGTTATAACTTGCATAATGATTGAAGCAGTAATATATGGGTAAACACCTAGCGCAGCAATACTCAAATTTCTTAAAGCTCCTCCAGAAAATAGGTCTAAAAACCCCAATATAGGAGCACTATCGAATGCAGCAGCTAAAGCTTCTCTATCAACACCTGGCACAGGAACGTGTGCTAGAAACCTAAAAACAACTAAAATTCCAAATGTGAATAATATTTTATTTCTTAAATCAGGGATACGCATAGCATCCATTACAGCAGATATTAAAGCCGGCACATTAGATTTATTTTCAGTACTAGTAGTCATTAATTATCTTTATCAATATCTGAATTTTGCTTGCTTAATATTTCTAAAGTACTACCTGATTTTTTTATTTTATCTTCAGCAGATTTAGTTACTGCATGAACTTTGATATTCAATTTCTTTTTAAGTTCACCATTACCTAAAATTTTTACATTTGCATCTGATTTTCTTATTAGATTAACTTTAAATAATGATTCAGAATTAACTTCATCCCCATCTTTAAACCTTGACTCTAAATCTGATATATTTACGATGCTAAAATCTTTCTTAAATCTATTTTTGAAGCCTCTCAAAAATGGTAATCTTTTAACTAGGGGTAGCTGACCTCCTTCAAAAAAAAGTGGAACACCCCCACCTGATCTAGATTTTTGACCTTTTAGTCCGCGGCCAGAGTAAGTACCTTTGCTTCCATTTCCTCTTCCAACACGAGTCCTAGACTTTCTTTTTTCAGCTAATTTAAAGTTATTTAATTTAGACATTTTATTTTATCTCCGTTACTTCAATTAAATGCTTAACTTTGTTTAGCATGCCTTCAATGGACGGATTCAAAGTTTTTTCCACTGTTTTTCCAATTTTATTCAAACCTAGAGCTTTTATTGTTTCTCTTTGATTTTTTTTGGAACCAATAGAACTTTTAATCTGTTTTATTTTCACTTTCATTTTTATTTACATCCTTGGATTTATTAACTACTTCCATACTTTTCAAAGCTTTCATTGTTGCTTTCACAACATTAAAAACATTATTAGAGCCATGTATCTTTGAAATTACATCTTTAATACCAGCCACTTCCATTACTGCCCTGACACCGCCGCCTGCTATAATTCCAGTACCTTGGGCCGCGGGCTTTATCATAACTTTAGAAGCACCAAATTTTGCAATCACTTCATGAGGAACTGTTGTACCTTTAATATTAATTGTTTCTAGTTCTTTCTTAGCTGTTGTAACTGCTTTTCTAACTGCATCTGGAACTGCGGCTGCTTTACCAGACGAATATCCAACTTTACCCTTTTCATCACCAATAACAACAAATGCAGCAAAAGATAAGTTTCTTCCACCTTT
>CAYTXB010000069.1:0-3770 GCA_964440895.1 uncultured Dehalococcoidales bacterium | reverse complement strand
CTTCATTTGATGCTTTCGTTAAAGTAACTTTTCCATCAAGATTATGCTTTCTAGCTGCCTCTTTTAATTCATAATCAATAGTAAATTCTTTGCCTTCACTAAAAACCATTAAAGTCGGACCTGAACCAGACAATATTGCTCCTAATGCACCAGCTTCCATGGCTGAAGCCATCAAATATTTTATTTTTGGAAAACTTTCTAATCTTATATTTTGATGTATGTAATCTTGGGTAGCATCATTAAGAAATGTGTAATCACCTGAACTTATAGAATCTATTAGTAATGCAACTCTAGACATATTATTTACAGCATTATTAAGAGGAATATTTTGAGGAATTTTTTTTCTACTAGCATTTGTTTCTGAAGAAAAATTTGGTACAAAGGTCATTATATTTAAATTATCTTTAATGTTAATTTTTTTATACTTCCATCTTGATTCATTATCACTATAATATGAAATAGTTAACCCTCCAAAAATACATGGAGTGGCATTGTCAGGGTGGCCTTCGATGGCAACAGCCATTTGCATCAAATCTTCATAAGATAATTTGCTTCCAGATAAATAATTTCCTATAAAAAGACCTCCAGAAATTGAAGCTGCACTACTTCCCAATCCTCCTGCATAGGGAATATTATTATCATTAATTATTTTATATTTCTCTAAATTTATTTCTGGATAAGAAAGCTTAATGCCTTTAACAATCAAATTTTGCTCGTAAGGTATTTCATCATACTTTTCTTTGCTTACCCCATTATTTTCTATCTCAAAATTTTTATCAGATTTTTTAATACTAATTTTATTGAATATGTTTACAGCTAGGCCAATACAATCAAATCCTGGGCCCACATTACCAGTACTTCCAGGAATCTTAATCGTAATTTCGTCTGTTGGTATCATTTAAGAGCTCAAATATGTGTAGGCAGATAATGCGGCAATTGCTCCTTGCCCAGCTGCGGTTACAGTTTGCTTTAAAGGCCCAGATGCATTTGTTAAGTCACCTGCAGCGAAAATACCTTTCAAGCTAGTTTCCATTAGTTTATTAACAGAAACTTCGTTAGTTTCAGGGTCTATTAACAAATTAAGTTGTTTTGGAAGTTCAAGCCTTGGGTCTGCTCCTATTTCTATAAATAAGCCATCACAAGTTAATTTTTCTTCTTGTTTAGACTTAATTATTTTCACGCCATTAACACCATTGTCATCTTCACTAATTTCACTTATTTGTGAATTTAAGTGAAGATCTATATTTTTGCATTCTTGAAATTGTTTCAGTAAGACTTTTTCTGGCCTATACAAAGAATCTCCTCTATAAACAAGGTGAACTTTATTTGCGTATTTACTTATTAATATAGCTCCTTCTACGGCAGCGTTTCCGCCTCCAACAACTACAACATCTTTATCCTTATATAATGGTGCATCACAAGTTGAACAGTATGAAACACCTTTTCCAACAAGAGAGTCTTCATTAGGTAAATGCAATTTCCTTCTTTCTCTACCAACACATAAAATTACGCCTTTAGTTTCTATGATTGATGAGTCTGTCTCTATAAAGAATTTATTGTCACTTTGAGTAATTTTGTTTGCATTCTCTTCAAATAGTTCAACATCATATTTTAAAACTTGCTCTTTCATGTTCATCATCAAATCAAATCCATCAACTTCTATTCCTGGATAATTTTCAATCATTCCACCGATTGCGGTTTCGCCACCAAATTCGCCACCAATAATCATTGTGTTAATTTGATATCTTGCTGAATAAAGTGCTGCAGAATAGCCTGCTGCCCCCTGACCTGCAATAAGTAAATCTGTTTTCTTTTTAATCATATAATCATTATATATAAAACCAACAGCTTTCATAGATTTTGTTTGGAAAATTTTGGGAGAATGAAATGATTAAATATATGAAACATAATATAAAAAATAATTTTGATGTAACAGTTGTTGGTTGTGGGCCTGCAGGAGCTCAGGTAGCAAAAAAGTTATCTGATGCTGGAAAATCAGTTTTGGTTTTAGATCACAGAAGTGAAATAGGAGACAAACTTTGCACAGGAATTGTAGGATCAGAATTATATAATCATTATCCTGAAGTCAAAAAGTTTATATATTCTGAAGCAAATTCAGCAAAAATATTTAATAATTCTGAGCATATAATTGATGTAAAAAAAGATGAAACTCAAGCATTAATAATAGATAGAGTTAAGTTTATTCAATCAATTATAAATAATGCAAAAAAATCTGGAGCAACATTAAAAAAACAAAGGCTAGTAACAAGTTCAGAAGTTGGTAAAGAATATGTAAAAGTTTCTGCAAAATTTGGAAGCAAAGAAGAAATATATTACTCCAAATTATTAATAATTGCTTCAGGATTTAATTCAAAATTTGCAAAATCACTTGGTTTTAATTTAAGTAAAAATTACATTTATGGGTACCAAACTAAAATTAGTAATTTGAATTTGGATGAAGTTAATGTTTTCACTGGCAGCACTTTGCCAAAAGGCCATTTTGGCTGGCTTGTTCCAACTACAAAAAATGAAGGACTTTGCGGAATTTTAGGTAAGGCAAAATTAAAAAATAATGGAAAAGCTTTTTTACTTGAAATGCAAAAAAAATATAATTTTGAAATTAAAGAAAAAACTAAAGTTTGGGGGATACCAGTTAAGCCTGTAAATAAAAATTACTCCAGGAGATGTTTGTTGATTGGAGATGTTGCTGGTCAGGTAAAACCTACAACAGGAGGGGGCATTTATTATGCAATGAGGTCTTCAGATATTGCTTCTGAAATTGTAATTAATTGCTTGGAAAATGAAAGATTCTCTTCAAAAGATTTAAGCTTGTACTCGAAAAAATGGGAACAATTATTTAAAAATGAATTAAGAATAGGACTTTTCGCGAGGCAATTTTATGAAAGCCTTGATGATAAAGATATTGTAAAAATTCTTGAGCATATTAAAGAATCAGAATTGATATCAAGTGATATTAATTTTGACTGGCATTCTAAAATAATTATGATGGCTTTTAAAACTAAAATTAAAAGTTTTTTGAAAGGGTCTTTAATTTCGAAGTTTAAGAAATTAGGTTTTAATTAATCCCATTATTTTTTCTGAAATCTTTTTGGACGAAAGTCCATGATAATCAAGTATTTCTTGATTTGTGCCACTTTTTGGAACTTCGGTAATACCAATTACGTCTAATTTAATATTTAAATCAAGTTTAGATATTGCCAAGGAAAGCTTCTCAGCAAACCCTCCTTCAATGTAATGATCTTCAATAATAATTAAATGAAAATTATTTAATTCATTGATTATCCAATTATCATCGAATCTATTAAGCCATGGCATTGATATTAATTTTGGATTAATGTCATTTTTTAATAGAAGGTCTTTAGATTTAATTGCTTCCGACAATATAGTTGGGCTATAAGTTAAAATACAAATATCTTTTCCATCTGAAATTGTGTTACCGAAACCTTTTTTTATTTCTGATAACTCATCAAAATTATCTGGCAATTCAAATGGTATAGAGCAAAATCTTATATATATATTATTTGGTGATTCAATAGAATATTTTAATACTTCTTCAACCTGTTTTTCGCTACTTGGTTGAATCATTTCTAAATTATGCATCCCGGACATACTCGCAATGTCTCTGACTGCTTGATGAGAATGGCCCGGGCCTGATGGCAACAGTCCGGCCAAGAATCCAGAATAAATAACTTTGGTTTCTTCAGTAGAATTATTATAAATTTGTTCATTTGGCCTAGCAGTTAAAAAAC
>CAYTXB010000068.1:0-3780 GCA_964440895.1 uncultured Dehalococcoidales bacterium | reverse complement strand
CTACTCAAAAATGAAACGGCATGACCAATTTCTTCAGGCTCACCAATCCTTCCAATTGGATGTGCTTCACCAAAACCTTTAATTGCTTGATCAAAATCAGTATCAGGACTAATTGAATTGGTAACCATAGGAGTATTAAAAGTGCCCGGACATATAGCTGTCACTCTTATTTTTTCAGGTGCATAGTCCAGTGACATTTGCCTGGTTAATGACAACACTCCACCTTTACTTGCTGCATAAGGAGGCACTAAAACCATAGATTGCAATCCCTGCACACTAGCAATATTAACAATTACACCTTCTTTGTTTTTTCTCATATGTGGAATGGAATATTTTGACATTAAAAAATAACTTTTTAAATTCACATTTAAAATTGAGTCCCATAGCTCTTCCGATGTATCTTCAACATTTTTATAAGAACTCAATGGCTGAATGCCAACATTATTAACAAGAATATTTACTGTCCCAAAGTTATTAACGCATTCATTCACAACTTTTTCAGGAACATCTGATTTTTCAAAATCAGCCTTTACAAATATAGCTGTGCCTCCATTGTCATTAATTTCTTTAGCAGCTTTATTTCCATGTTCATCAGAAATATCTGCAATGCATATTTTTGCTCCTTCCGATGAAAGAACATCAACTATACCCTTACCTATTCCTTGCGCTCCGCCAGTTACAATAGCAACTTTGTTGTCATGAATAGCCATAATTAAACCCCTTTTAATTAATTTTTTTTAAATTATACATGATATAAAATATCCTGATATTATTGATACATATTTAAATTAGGAGAGTTTATGGATTACCACATAGAAAAAGTTGCATCTGCAAATGCAGAGGTTGGCGAAGGTCCAGTTTGGAACCCAGAAGAAAAAAAAGTATATTGGACAGATATTGCAGGAGGAAAATTATTTAAATATGACCCTGCTTCTGGATCAAACGAAACAATACATAATGGAGTGTCAGTTGGGGGCTATAGATTTAACGAAAATGGTGGATTGATTTTAGGTACTTGGGAAGGTGTGTGGTTATGGAACTCTGATGATGATTATAAAATATTAAAGGAAGGTAAAGTTGACGGAACTGATGTCCCTGTAAGAATAAACGATGCTACATCAGGACCAGATGGAAGTTTTTATTGCGGAACAGACAGAGAAGGCTGGAAAGATGATGTTGTTTTTAGATTAAATACAGATGGGTCAGTTGATGTAATTGATGAGGGGGTAGAATTATGCAACGGGATGGGATTTTCTCCTGATTTACTTGAATTTTATAGCACAGACACAATTAAAAAAACTATTTATAAATGGGATTATAATGCAACAACTAAAGCTATAACCAATAAAAGAGTACTTGTTAAATATGAAGAGGACGGTATTACTGACGGAATGACAGTAGACTCTGAAGGATTTATTTGGTCAGCTATATGGTGGGGGTCTAAAGTAGTGAGATTTGACCCTGACGGAAAATTGGAAAGAGAAGTACATTTTCCAGCAACTCAAACATCATGCCCAATGTTTGGTGGAGAAAATCTAAATGAATTATACGTAACTACTGCAGGGGCAGATTTTGGTGGAGAACCTACTGGTATAGAACCTCCGGGTTACGACTTTAGTGCATATAGAGGCGGAGATTTATTCAAAGCTACCCTAGACATCCAAGGTAAGCCTGAATATAAAACTAAATTTTAATTTAAAAAACTCTATATTTTAAATAAGCTTCTTTAGGGTCAACGCCAGAAAGGATATCTTTCCTTAACTGACTTTCAGTGTTCATGTAATCTTCAGTTTCACTTACAACACTTTCAGCAATATCTTGAGGAATTATGACTACGCCATCAATATCGCCTAAAACATAATCACCAGATTTAATATTTAAAGATCCAATTTTTATAGGTTCCCCCAATGAGGTAATCTTCCATCTGCAAACGACATCAGAGGGTGTAAAATATTTACAGAAAACTGGAAATCCTAGCTTTAGTATAAAATCGACGTCCCTACAACCTCCATCTACTATGTAACCTTTAACACCTTTATATTTTAAAGTTTCTGCAGATAGCTCGCCCATATGAGCAATTGTGTCATCATTAGGTTGGCAAATTACAACTGAACCGGAAGGAGCCTTACTTAACATCTCTGTCCAGCTGAGCATTGAAGTATCTTTGTCAATTGTTTCATCAATTTCACCACTACAAGTCCATATTCTTCCAGCCAGTTTTTTTGAGGGGTCAATTGATTTAATTTTATGAGGCAAAATAGTATTTATATTTCCTCTTTCTCTTAAAACGTCGTAAATTGCACCTGTATAACAATTTTCTAATCTTTCAATTAAATTATCCTGCATGTCTTTTCACCGATTCTATAGTTGCTTGTATGTAACCATTTGCAAATGCTCTTCCTCTGTGACCCCAAGTTGAATCATTTACCCCAACTGGGACATGATCATCAACAAACACCCCATCGAAGCCAACTTCATTATAAATTTCCATTGCTTTATACATATCAACGTAACCAGTATTTATAAATTCTTCTTGGAACTTAGGCACTTGCGCAGATACATTTCTAAAATGAACATATAATATTTTTTTTCTTTCCCCAAAATAACGTATCATCTCATAAATATCCTCATTCATTTCAGAAAATGTTCCTTGGCAAAATTCTATAGCATTTGAATCAGATGGATATATTTCAATCAATCTCTTATATGCATCAAAGCTCCTAAAAAGCATTGCAGCGCCACCAAGTTTAGGAACTGGCGGATCACATGGATGTATACCGAGCCTTATTCCTTCTTCTTCTGCAATTGGAGTTATAATTTTTATCCAATATTCCAAGTTTTCCCACATCTCATCATCATCATATATTCTTCCATGCTGCAAAGATTCTTTCCCGTCAACAACCAGCCCCTTTTCAAGACCTTCTTCAACAATTGAATAATCAAATGCTGTTGCCAAAGCACCACCTCTTATTTCTTTATCTCTCTGTGTCCTCCATACTCTTGAAGGCATCCAGTTGTAACCCAAAATTTTTACCCCTGCCCTAGCAATATTTCTTACTGTATAAATCATATTTTCTATTTGTTCATCTCTTTTTGGTCCACCAAGCATAACGTGATCATAAAATCTGGTTGGCACATTTTCAAAAGCTTCTATTTTACAGCCATAACTTTCTACTTTTTCTTTAAGGTTTAAAATATCCTTAAGTTCCCATTTCTCTTCACCTCTCACAGCACCTTCAACGTACGATTGTATAATTAGATCTGTCGCTCCAAATTGTGCAGCAAATTGCAATGTTTCATCTGCAACTGACTGCGGTTTTTCATAATCTACTGGATCAACTCCAACATTAAATCCCGGTCTCATTATTGCCTCTCTTAATAATTATCTTGTAAGGTATATATTAGATTAAATATTACTAAATTTGAAATTGCGGGGACTAAAAATGAAAAAATTTTTACCATTTATATTAATATTTATTTTCGTATTTGCTGCTTGTGGCGGGGATTCAAGTTCGGATGAATTTATATCTTCTTCAAACATTTATGAAATGAAAGATGTAACGTCTGTCGGGTGGAAAATGAAAAAAGGATTTGAAATAGCTGAATTTCCAGAATCAACTGATGCTAGATGGGGATTTGCTCCTCCTGATGGTCGAGAGGTTGCAGTAATTAGGTACCCTACTGTTGAATTAGCAAATACAAATGGTTTGCAAGCCGCACAAGAGCAGACAGAATACATTGAACCAATTGAGGGAATAACTGCATATGGAGATAAAGTTG
>CAYTXB010000067.1:0-3839 GCA_964440895.1 uncultured Dehalococcoidales bacterium | reverse complement strand
CTTCATTAATGACTCAACAGCTCACAGAATACTTGGAAGATAATCCCGGTGATGCAAGAAGTATATTAGAAAAAGCTTCAACTGCTGCAAGAGCAAGAGAGGCTGCTAAAAAAGCAAGAGACCTTGTAATCAGAAAAAATGCTATGGAGGGTGGGGCTCTGCCAGGAAAACTAGCAGATTGTTCAGAGAAAGATCCAGCGAAAAGTGAACTATTCCTTGTTGAGGGTGATTCAGCTGGAGGTTCTGCTAAGCAAGGGAGAGATAGATATTTCCAAGCTATTTTGCCATTACGTGGAAAAATTCTTAATGTTGAAAAGGCTCGTCCAGACAAAATGTTAGGTCATGCAGAAATTGCAGCACTAATAACTGCAACAGGAACTGGAATAGGCATTGAAGATTACGATGCCTCTAAGCTTAGATACCATAAAATTGTAATTATGACAGACGCAGATGTTGATGGTGCTCATATCAGAACTTTGCTGTTAACGTTTTTTTATAGAAACATGCCGCAATTAATCGGAGACGGTAACTTGTTTATAGCTCAACCACCTCTTTATAAAGGAAATAAAGGTAAGTCATCCCAATGGCTGTATTCTGAAACAGAAAAGGATGCATGGTTGGCAGAGAAAATTTATGGAAAAATTAAAATAGTCAGCTCAAATTCTTCTGATAAAAAAATTGAAAAAGGGGAGCTTGGAATATTTTCATCGAATATTAAGGATTATGTTGATAGCCTTATGGGGCTTGAGTCATTAGAAATCCCGTCAGGGGTTATTGAAAAGTTAATTACTAATCCTGACTATTCGAATTTAGAATTTACATCACCAAAAGTGACTAATTTAGCTCCGGACAAACCCCAAGCATCATTTGATGATTTGTTAGACGAAAATGATGAAGAAGGAATAAATTCAGTGCCAACTATAGAAGAAGATCCCATAGAAGTGACTCATGATATAGATGGGTATGAGCTTACAAAGAATATTTATGAACATCCAACTGTAAACAGGCTGAGAAAAATTTATGAAAATATTGGAGAATTCTTAAAAGAAGAAAACTTTGATGTTTATAAAGGAAGTGATTTGATCTCTTCAAAAATATCCTGGAAAGAAATTCCTGAAATTCTAGAAAATAATGCCGAAAATAGTGGAGTTAGCATACAAAGATATAAAGGTCTTGGAGAAATGAATGCTGATCAACTTTGGGAAACAACCATGGATCCTGAAAATAGAGTTTTGTTACAAGTTACTTCAGATGATGCAACTGCAGCCGACGATCTATTTAGAAAACTTATGGGCGATGATGTTGAGCCTAGAAGAAGATTTATTCAGACCAATGCATTAGAGGCAAAAAATATTGACATTGCTTAGTTAGTCAGTATGAAAAACCTCTTCTAGCTCTAGCATGGCCTCATCTGGGTTGTTTTCATCAATATTGTCAAAATATGGCTTCATAAATTTTTGCCATTTTTTATTTATTTCTTCACCAGCCATCCCTTCTAAAGATTTACTAAAGCTTTCTTTTGCTTCAAAATAACCGAATAAAGTTCCGTCCTGTTTTAAAAAAATTGAATAATTATCCCATCCGTGTTTTTTTAAAGCATCTAACATTTCAGGCCATACCGACTCATGATGTTTTTTATATTCATCTATGTGTTGTTTTTTAATTTTAAATACAAAACCAACTCTTTTCATTTAAAAAATACCTCTATAATATTTATTGATGGAGATAATTAATTCTAAAAGACATAATAGTTTCGTTCAAGATTTAAGAGAAATCCTTAGCCAGGCACAGATGATTTCTTATGAAATAAAAAATAATGAGATTAAAAGAAAATTATCTGAAACAGTAATTCCTAATTTCATGAATGTTATTTCTTATATTGAGGTAAAGGATTTAAAAAATGTAGATTTACATTTTTGTTTATCAAAGTGTGTTCACCAAATAATTGATTTAGCAGACTCAAACAAAGACCTTATGATGCTTTCTTCAAAATTTAAAGTAATAAGAGAAGAGATTATGTATTTAATGAATATTGATGATGAAGAATAATATTTATATAGAAATTGACAAAGATTTTGAAAAAGATGTTGATAAAAATGCTATAAAAAGGTGTGCACTTAAATCATTAAATATAGGGTCAAAAGATTCATGTAAAGATTCTATTTCAATATCTATAACCAACTCAGAAAAGATAAAAATTCTAAATAAAAAGTATTTAGGTAAGAATTTTTCTACGGATGTGCTCGCATTTCCAACAATGCAAAATTGGAGCAAAGGAATTGAAAATTCTAAAGTTAAAGATAATTTTAATGACGAGGGTCATTTAGGAGATATTTTTATATCTTTTGAGAACATTGTCAGTCAGTCAAAATTATATATGACAGGGGCCGAACTTGAATTAAATATAATACTTACACATGGCATTTTGCATCTTTTAGGGTATGATCATTATGATAACAATAGTAAAAGAGAAATGGACAATTTAACTACAGATGTTATTAAAAACTTAAGCCTAGATTATAAGAAAGCTGAAATATCTTTAGGGTCAAGAAATGAGCGATAATGTTTTATATAGAAAATGGAGGCCCTTAACTTTCAATGAAGTTGTTGGACAAGAGCATGTTACAACAACCTTAATAAACTCAATAAGCCTTAATCAAACAAGTCATGCATATCTTTTTACTGGGCCAAGGGGTGTAGGTAAAACAACTATGGCAAGAGTTTTAGCAAAGGCGATGAACTGCACAATTACCCCTAATTGTTGCTTACAGCCCAAAGGAGATAGAAATTTTTGCGACAGCTGCAAATCAATCAATGATGGCAATATGATTGATTTAATAGAAATTGATGCTGCATCAAATAGAAGCATTGATGACATAAGGGATATAAAAGAAAAATCTCTTTTTGCTCCCAATATTGGGAACTGTAAAGTTTATATTATTGATGAAGCTCATGGGCTAACAGGACCTGCTCAACAAGCTTTTTTAAAGTTGCTGGAAGAGCCACCTGAGAATGTGATTATTATACTTGCAACCACAGAAATTAATTCGATTCCTCAAACAATAATTTCAAGATGCCAAAGATTCGATTTTAATAGAATAAATATAGAGCAGATGAGCTCTCATTTAAAGTTAATATGTGATGCGGAAGAAATAAAAATATCTGAAGAAGCCTGCAATGTAATTTCATTAAATTCTTCTGGCAGTCTTAGAGATGCTGAAAACATACTTCAACAAATTTCATCTCTTAAAAACAAAGATGTTAAAGAAGAAGATGTTTACAATTTTTTGGGTCTTTCAAGAATAGACACCGGGGTTGATTTAACCATTAATATTTTAAGAAGTGAAATAGATAGTGTATTAAAATTAATACAGAAAGAGTCTGAGTCAGGCACCGACCCATTGCATTTGAAGAATCAAATCTTGAAGTGTTTAAGGGCAATAATTTATTTAAAGCATGGCCTTAGCAGTCTTCTTGAAGAAACTGAAAGCACTGTAACCTCATTAATGAATATTTCGAAAGAAATTAATGTTGAGACAGTTAATAAAATTTCTAAAGTACTTATTAATTCTCAAGTAGAGACAAATGAATTTCCTCCTTTAAGTTTAGAGGTAGCGTTGATAGAGTGCTGCAACTTAAATGAAAATGGAAATAAACCCCCCGTGAATCCTGTTCCAGAATCTGCTCCAGCAGTTAAAAATGAAAATGGAAATAAACCCCCCGTGAATCCTGTTCCAGAATCTGCTCCAGCAGTTAAAAATGAAAATGGAAATAAACCCCCCGTGAATAGAAGTATAATTAACAATGAATGGAAATCCGTTTGTAATTCATTAAGAAGA
>CAYTXB010000066.1:0-3868 GCA_964440895.1 uncultured Dehalococcoidales bacterium | reverse complement strand
TCATGAACAATTAGTGAACATATTCCGTCAGCACTTGGAGAAGCATTGCAAAGATTTCCACCTAAACTTGCTCTCGATTGAATTTGTATTCCTCCAATTAGTGACGCTGAATCAATGATTCCGGGAAAAGCTTCGCTTACTTTTGGATCTTCATAAAGAACATAACATGGTGTTGCTGCACCTATAATTAGGTGATCTTCTGTCCATTCAACAGAAGTTAATTCAGGTATTTTTTTTACGTCAACAATTGCATCAAGTTCGTACCTTTCACCTCTTGTCTGAACAAGAACATCTGTACCACCAGCCAAACATTTTGCTTTGTCACCAAATTTTTTAAGTATTTCAACTGCATCATCTACAGTTTTTGGATCATAATAATTAAAAGGATGCACTTAAACTCCTATACTAATTTACTCTAACATTTCTAATTATATTATACACAGATTAAGATATTATTGCCGGAAACTTACTCTTTAACAAGCAAATTTAGTAATTTTTCACAGTTTCTGTAAGATGCATTCATGTCCATCCCTTGGCATAAAAGTATTACATTGCCTTGAATGACGTAATTTCTGTATTTAGAATTAATGCAATGACCTCCGATACCTGCTCCACCTCCTGCAACACCGCCTTCTCCTTGAGCTTCACCAAAACAGTGCCGAACATCTTTTAGTCCTTCTGTGAAGACAGCCTCATCTTTATCTAGCTTTATCTCTTCTTTAGTGCCAGCTCTTTCTCTAACAAGAGCCTCTCCGCTTACAGCATCGGCATGAGAATCAAAAAATCTAATTTCATAATCAATTGGGTCCTCGAATTTCCTAAAACCGTAATAAACACTCTTGGCATAAGTTAGCTCATCTACTTTATATTCTTTAAGTTTTTTAAATTTCACTGGCGATGCAGTAAAGTCGTCAAGTGTGTAGGTCATACCATTTGATACCTGCTTTCCTAAAACAATTTCTTCGCCCCCAGAATCACCTCCCGAAGAACATGAAAAAACCAATGATGCTGAAATAATTAGTGCAATTAAAAATAAATTCCTTTTCATAAACATAACTTTTCCTTTCAAAATTTTATTTTACAACTTTTTAAATAATAAATTAATTTGGAGGGCCAAACCTATTATCAAATTCATCACCTTTTTGAGTTAGAAACATAAATATTGGAAAACAATACCATAATGAAGCAGTAAAAACTCCAGTTATATAAGTAATAGTAAATATTATTTGCATGAAATTTAATTCCGCAGATTGGTTTTCTGGAGCGAATAAAGATAATAAAAATACAGAAATATATGCCATAAAAACAAAGGGCAGGAATCCAATTAGCCACCGCCCGCTTTTATTTATATCGTGAAGCCTTCTTACAGTTACAGCTAGGGAAGGAATGATAATTGCAATCACAAAGACAATATAAATTAATAATAATGGTCTTGCCCTAAATGCAAAAATTAATAAAAAAATAGACGTTAATTGAATAAATGCCCAGGAATACCAATATTCTTTTCTTGATGATCTGCCTGCAAAATCAGTTCTTCTTTCGATAAGAACTTTATATACATTGTTGAAAAAATCTTTCATATGAATCAAACTCTATTTTAATATATATTTAATTTCATATGAATAAAACATCAAAAATAAAAATTGCTGCCCAAGTAAGCCCCAATCCTAGCGAAGAAGATATTGCTTTTATTAAAGAGATGGGTCTAGATTATGTGACCTTATTTGCTGGAAAAGAAGAAGCAAATTACGACTTTTTCATGAAGCAAAGAGAAATATTTGAATCAAATGATTTAAAAATATACGGATTTGGAAATTCAAATATACATAACCATGATTCTTTAGTTTTAAACTTAAATGATAGAGAAAAAGTAATTGAAGATTACAAAAATTACATAAAGGATTTAAGTAAATCAGGAATTTTTTATGCTACTTATGCTCATATGGCCAATGGAATTTGGAGCACATCCAAAGAGCCGACAAGAGGCGGGGCAATGGGAAGGGCCTTTAATTTAAATGCAGAAACTTTTTATCTTAACGAAAGAGCAGGGCCAAGAACTATTTCAAAAGGAGAATTGACACATAACAGAGAATATTCTGAAGAAGAATTATGGGAAAATTTTGAATATTACATTAAAGCTGTAAAACCAACCATTGAAGAATCAGGGGTAAAAATTGGAATTCATCCTGATGACCCTCCAGGAATAAAGTTGGGAGGAATTCCTCGATGTATATTTAGTACATTTAGCGGATATCAGAGAGCTTTAGAAATTGCAGATAGCCCCAATATAGGAATTTGTTTATGTGCTGGAACTTGGCTTGAAGGTGGGGATACTACTGAAAAAAATGTAACTGAAATGGCCAAATATTTTGGCGATCAAAAAAAATTATTCAAGATTCATTTTAGAAACGTTGATAAACCACTTCCACATTTTAAAGAAACCTTCTTAGATGATGGCTATATGGATATGTACAAGATTATAAAAGTATTAAAAGAAGTTAATTTTGACGGAATAATAATACCTGACCACAATCCAACAATGGGGTCACTAATGGACCGGGGTTCTGAGTCTAATCATTATGAAAGCAAATATGGAGTACAGAATAGAACTGCCACTGCATTTGCAATTGGATACATGAAAGCACTTGTTGAAAGAGCAGAAGAAGAAATATAAATAAAAAACATGAAAAAAGATCTCAGCGAGTTTATAGATTCAGGAGCAACTTTAAAATTTGGACTAGGTAAATGGAACGATACCAAAAAAAGTTTACTCAAATCCAATAATGATTTAATTATTATTACAAGCAAAAGCTGTAAAAAATTTATATCTGATATTCCTTCTAAATATATTCTAGTAATAAAGGAAGAACCTTCATTAAAATTAATTGATAATTATTTTTATGAAATATCCAAAATCATAAGCAAAACTAATGAATTAACTTTCATTGCTTTAGGAGGAGGAAGTGTTATTGATACAGCAAAAATACTTTCTTTAATGATAGGAAACAATATTAAGTCATCAGATGAGGCTATTGAAAAATCAAGTGATAATAAAATCTCTGAAAAATCAAAAATAATATGTATTCCTTCTACTGCTGGAACTGGCGCTGAAATAACTCCGTTTTCAACAATTTGGGATAAAAAAAATGGTAGTAAATATTCGATATTATCAAACAAAATTAATCGAGAAATAATTTTAGATCCTGAAATTTCAATAAGCTTACCTGAAGAAATAACAATTTCTACTGGACTTGATTCACTGTGCCAGATTTTAGAATCAACATGGAGTAAAAAAGCTAATAAAAAATCATTGTCTGCAGCTTCGCTGGGGTTTGAATATTTAAATAAAAATTTAAATTATGTAATTTCTAATCCTTCAGACATTGAATCAAGGCAAGATATGTTGTTTGCTAGTTTTTTAAGTGGAGTTTCAATTTCAATTTCAAACACTACTTTATGCCATTCAATCTCTTACCCATTAACATCAATTTTAAATGTTCCACATGGTGTGGCATGCGCATTAACTCTTATAGAAGTAATAAAATTTAATTCATTTGAAAAGGAAAGATTTTTAAAGAATACTTTGAAAGCAGTTAATGTTGAAAGTTCTGAATTACTCGTTAAAAAAATATCCTCAATGCTTGAAAGCTTAAATTACAAAGATGCTATAAAACCTTTTATAGAAAAAATTGAAAAAAATATCGATAAATTATTGCCTCTTACATTAAGTTCTAGAGCTTCAAATAATCCAGTAACTGCAACATTAATCGATGTTGAAAAAATACTTAAAAATTCACTAAATTATTATAAATATTAGCCCTTACACTAAAGTGGGATTAGGTTATACTTTTATGTATTGTAAAAATAT
>CAYTXB010000065.1:0-3915 GCA_964440895.1 uncultured Dehalococcoidales bacterium | reverse complement strand
ACGTACATATCTTGAGCACTTTGCATAGCTTCAATAACTTGCTGGGGTTGAGTTGATCCACCTAGCAAAGTAACACTCCCTATTGCGTTTATTATTGGCTTTATTCCAAGTTCAGAGTATATTTTATTTACCATTATTTACCTCAAATAACAGGATTATTAATTTATAAATCAAATTATACGATAAAGATGCAAAAGAAAATAATTAAATCGAATAACATAGCAAATTCTAATTTAGATGGGTGGCTTAATAACCATGCAATCGTTATTGAAAATAAAAAAGTTAAAGATGTTATCAATCAAGCGAGCGTTACCGAAGGAGGATCTTTTGAAGTTATTGATTTTGGAGATACTTATGCAATTCCTGGGATTATAGAAACTCATGCTCATTTACAATTTTCTGCAACACCCGACGCATATGAAATTTATTTTGAGGAAAATGAAAATCAAAGATATGAACGGGCTGTAAAAAATGCTGAAACAGCATTAATGTCTGGAGTAACTTCGCTAAGAGATCTAGGTTCACCAAACAATTTAATATTTCCAATTCAAAATGATATTAATAATGGCATAATTAAAGGGCCAAATATATATCCAACTGGAACTCCAATAACAATAAAAGATGGTCATTGCTGGTTTTTTGGAGCTACAGTGAATGATATTAATGATATTTTTAGAGTTATTGATAATCAACTCTCACTTGGAGCTACACATATTAAAATAATGGCTTCAGGGGGGAACTTTACACCAAGCTCTAATCCAAGAATATCTCAATTTTCTTTAAAAACTATTCAAGAGACTGTAAATTACTGCAATAAAAATAATACCTATCTTTGCGCTCACACGCTATCTAGAAACTCAACAATACAATGCATAGAAAGTGGAGTTCAAAATATTATACATGGGAGGTGGTTTGACGAATCATCAGATAAAGCATATTCATTCAATAAAGAATACTCAAAAATGATAGTAGATAAAGGTTTATTTGTTGACTCAACTATATCAAAACATTTATTAGAGTATGAATCAAAATTAATGGGTGAAAAACAGAGAGCATCTAACCCTAATGTAAAGTCTGAGCCAACTTTAGAAAGTATTATAAATATTTTCAGATACCTTGATTCAGAGGGTGTAAAAATTATAGGAGCTTTAGATATGGGTATGTCTAGAGCAGATTTTAATAAAGCTGCTGCAAGCGCTTGGGTTCATGCAGAATGGTTAGGTTTTGATCATTGGAAAGCAATTAGAAGCATAACTATTACAAATGCAGAAGCATTAAGAATAGAAAAAAGTAAAGGATTGATATCCAAAGGATTTGATGCAGATATAGTTTTTTATAATAACGACCCAGCTGTAAATATAAGAAACTTAGTTTTTAACCCTAGTCATGTAATTAAAAATGGTGAAATTGTTTTCTAATCTTCTTCTAATGTTGAAGTATCACCTTCAGGAAGCCCTAACTCTCTTGCTTTAAGCAACCTTCTCATTATTTTTCCGCTTCTAGTTTTTGGCATATTATCTACGTATTCAATATCTCTTGGAGACACACCAGAAGAAAGCTTACTTTTTGCAAATTTCATTAAATCTAGCTTTAATTCTTTAGTCCATTCATAACCATTGTTTAAAGAAACAAATGCTTTTACTACTTCCATTGCTATTTTATCGGGCACCCCAATCACTCCAGCCTCTGCTACTGCCTCGTGTTCTATAAGGGTACTTTCAACTTCAAAAGGACTTACCAAGTGACCAGCAGTATTTATAACATCGTCTGACCTTCCTTGAAACCAAAAAAAGCCATCGTCGTCCATAAAAGCTTCATCCCCAGTAATATACCACCCTTTTTTAAACCTTGAGTTATATCTTTCGTCATTTTTCCAATATGCAAAAAACTGCGAAGGCCACCCTGGTTTGACAGCAAGAATGCCAGGATTGTTGGGCTCCAACCTATTGAAATTCTTATCAAGAATTGCAATTTCTACGCCAGGAATAGGTACACCCATACTTCCAGGTCTTATTTCCATAAATGAATAATTAGCGCACATTATTGCCCCTGTTTCAGTTTGCCACCAATTATCATGAATAGGCATACCGTAATTTTCATTGCCCCAAACAACTGCTTCTGGGTTAAGTGGCTCACCCACACTAGCTATGAATCTAAGAGTTGAAATATCATGTTTTAAAATTGGACCTGAACCTGCCTTCATTAGCATCCTAATTGCAGTTGGAGCTGTATACCAAATAGTTGCCTTATGGTCTTGAATGATTGAGTACCACTTTGATGCCGAGTACCCACCTTCATAAATTATTTGAGTAAGCCCGTTGCTCCATGGAGCAAACATCCCATAAGAAGTTCCTGTAACCCATCCTGGGTCAGCAGTACACCAATATATATCGTCAGCTTTCATATCAAGAGCCCATTTTCCTGTTGCATATTGCTGAACAATTGATTGGTGCCTATGAAGCGCTCCTTTTGGCTTGCCAGTTGTGCCGGAAGTATAATGCATTATTGAATAATCATATTGAGAAGTATTTTCAACAGAAGGAATTGGTTCAATTTCTTTCATTAATTCTTCATAAGATAAATCATTTTCAACAATTGGGTTGCTGTCTCTGTCATTTTTATTAACAATTAAAATATTTTTTAGATCAGGTAACTCACCAATTATTTCACTTATCTTTCTTCTTAGTTCAGGCTGAGTGACAAGAATTTTTGCTCCAGAGTCCAACATTCTATCTTTTACCGGCTCTGGGCCAAATGCTGAAAATAATGGCCCTACTATTGCACCAATTTTTAAACCACCAAAAACAGAAATATAACATTCTGGAAGTCTATCCATAAAAACAAATACTCTATCGCCTTTTTTTACTCCTAATTTTTTTAAAACTGCTCCAAATTTATCAGTCTGAATTTTTAAATCATTAAAAGAATAGGATTCCTTTTCATCATTTTTTCCATGCCAAATCATTGCAATTTTATCTCCATCACCTTTTTCTACATGACTGTCTATGCAAACATGAGCATTATTTAAACCACCACCTGGAAGCCAGGGTATTTCATTGAAAATATCTTCCCAGTCAAAATCTTTTTTAAAATCATTTAAATTTTCAATATTTGGTGTAATTTTTGGCACTCGGCTGCCTATTTTTTTGATTTTCTCAAAATCCATTTTGTCCCCATACAATTTTTAGCATTTAAGTTTTTATTCAACTAATATATCATTAATCAATTATTAATTTTGAACATGAATAAATTTACTTTAAATTTACAGTGTTCTTTAGAAAATTTTAAGAAGAGTAAGTACATAATGAAAGTTTTATTTTTAAAAGATAATTTACCAACAGCTATGGCTGGAGAAATTAAAGAGGTTAAACCAGGGTTTGCTAGAAATTTCTTAATTCCTCAAGGGATAGCTGAATTAGCAAATAGATCTTCAATTGAAAGAATAGAAAAATTAAGAAAACAAGCTGATGTAAGAAGAGGAGAGATGAAATCAAAGTGGCAAGATGTTGCTAATGAAATAAATTTATTAGAGCTTGAAATAATTGCTCAAACTGGACCTACAGGTAAACTTTTTGGTTCTGTAACAAGCTCTCAAATCGCAACATCAATTGAAGAGAATCTTGATGGAGTAACTATTGATAGAAGGTCAATCAGAATTCAGCAGCCAATTAAGCTTATTGGGGCCTATTCTGTTCCTCTAAAATTATTTGAAGGTGTAGATGCTGAGGTAAAATTGAATGTTAAATCAGACGGAAACATAATGACAGAAGAAATGGTTGAAATATCTGAAGGTAAGCCAAAGGCAGATAATGAAAGCACTGCAGAGACTTCTGAAGATAATGATTCTCAAGAAGAAGTGCCTTCAGTTGAAAGCGAATCTCAAGCTGAAGAAATTAAATCTGAAGAAAATGTTGA
>CAYTXB010000064.1:0-4009 GCA_964440895.1 uncultured Dehalococcoidales bacterium | reverse complement strand
ATTCATAGACATTTGTAATTAAAAAGTTATCATAAATAATGTAACACTTTTTTTATTTATGAAATAATGAGACCAATAAAAATTACACCAGATATTATAAGTAATGCTGACGGATCAATTCTATATCAAAGCGGCAAAACAGAAGTAATCTGTACTGCCACATTTGAAAGTAAAACTCCAGAATGGCTTCACAATGGAGGTTGGATAACAGCCGAATATTCTATGTTACCCGCTAGTACATCATCTCGAGTTCCAAGAGAAATAAGTAGAGGTAAAAAAAGCCCAAGATCTCAAGAAATACAAAGGCTTATTGGCAGATCATTAAGGGGCGCAGTAGATTTAAATGAAATTCCCGGAAATTCTATATATGTTGATTGCGATGTCATAAATGCAGATGGCGGAACAAGGACAGCATCAATCAATGGAGGATATCTTGCTCTTGCAATAGCGCTCAAGAAAAAATTGCCTGAAATTATTTTGCAAAATAGAATTACCCCAATTGCTGCAATAAGCGTTGGAAAAGTAAATGGGGAAATTGTGGAGGACCTTGATTATGAAATGGATTCAAATGCAGATGTTGATCTTAACTTAGTAATGAATTCTAAATACGAAATGATTGAGATACAGGGCACAGGAGAAAAAGGGACATTCTCAGCCCTCGAATTAAATGAAATGATAGAACTTGGAAAAAAATGTATAGAAAAAATTTTTATTGAACAGGAAAAAGTTTTAAAAAATCATGACAGATAAAATTTCAAAAATTAGTGCTAGGCAAGTTTTAGATTCAAGAGGTAACCCAACAATTTACGCAATAGTAAAGACTTCAGATGGAAATTACGGTTTTAGTTGCGTCCCTTCTGGTGCAAGCACTGGTTCTAAAGAAGCACTTGAAATGAGGGACAACGATCCAAATAAATTTAATGGAAAAGGGGTCCTGAAGGCAATTGAGAATATTAATAATGAAATTTTTCCAGCAATCTTAGGCATGGAGATTAATGATACAAATTTAATTGATTTAAAAATGATTGAATTAGACGGGACTGAATTTAAAAGCAATTTAGGTGCAAATGCAATTTTATCTGTATCAATGGCATGCACAAGAGCTGCAGCTTCATCATCGAAATTAGAATTATTTGAATATATAAGAAAATTATACGATACAACAAAAACTGAATTTAAATTACCTAATCCTATGTTTAATGTTTTAAATGGAGGTTCGCACGCATTTAACTCAACAGACTTTCAAGAATATATGATAGTTCCAACAGGAATTAATGATTTCGAAGATTCAATTTCGGCGGGTTTTCAAATTTATAACAAATTAAAAAATATTTTAGAAAGCAAAAATTTACCCACAACTTTGGGTGATGAAGGTGGCTTTGCTCCGCCTGGATTAAGTAATGAAGACCCATTAAAACTTTTAAGTAATGCTGTTTCAGAAGCAGGATTATATCTTGGCCAAGATATAAAGTTTGCTTTAGATGTTGCAGCTAGCGAATTTTACAATGAAGCAGCTGGCACATATGAATTAAAATCAGAAAATAAAAATGTTTCTTCAATTGAATTAACTGAAATCTATAAAAATCTAGTAAACGATTACCCAATTTACAGTATAGAAGACGGTTTATCTGAGGATGATTGGGAAGGTTGGAAAAAATTAACAAATTCCATTGGCAATGACATTCAGTTAGTGGGAGATGACTTATATGTTACTCAAAAAAAGTTTTTGACTAAAGGCATAGATGAAAAAGCAGGAAATTCTATTTTGATAAAACTTAATCAAGTTGGAACTGTAACTGAAACAATTGAGAATATTAAACTTGCTCAAATTAATAATTTCGAAACCATTATCAGTCATAGGTCTGGAGAGACTGAAGATACATTTATTGCAGATTTAGCGGTGGGAACAGATTCTACTCAAATTAAAACTGGAGCTCCTGCAAGAGGAGAAAGAGTAAACAAATATAATAGGTTGCTATTAATTAGCGATATAATCTATGAAAAATTTAATGTAAGAGCCAAAAACAATTTGGCGGGAAAATATAAATGAAAAAAATCAAAATAGGAATAAATGGTTTTGGAAGGATAGGAAGGCAGCTAACTAAATTAATTTTAGATAATAATAATTTAGAAATTGTAGCTATCAATGACCTATCTGATTCAAAAACTTCTGCTCATCTTTTTAAATTTGATACTAGTTATGGATTATATGAAAAAGAAGTTGATTACAATCAAAATGAAATAATTATTAATAAGAATGTCATAAATAAAATTTCTGAAAAAGATCCATCTAGGATTAACTGGAGTGATTTTGAAGTCGACATTGTTGTCGAGAGCACAGGAATTTTTACAAAAAAAAATGATGCCTTGAAACATATTAATGGCACAGTAAAAAAGGTTATTATTTCTGCCCCTGCCACTGATGAAGATATAACAATTGTTTTAGGGGTCAATGAAAAATCCTATGACCCTTCTAATCATAATATAATCTCTAATGCATCATGCACAACAAATTGTGTAGCCCCAATGATAAAAGTTTTAAATGACAATTTTGGTATTCAGTATGCATTAATGTCTACTATCCATTCATTTACCAATGACCAAAGTGTATTAGATCAGCCTCACCCTGACTTGAGAAGGGCAAGGACAGCATCAGAAAACATAATACCGACTTCAACTGGAGCTGCAAAGGCGGTTGTAAATGTTATTCCAGAATTAAAAGGAAAGATTGACGGGATGGCCTACAGAGTTCCCACTGCGTCTGTTTCTGTAACAGATTTAACTTTTTCAACAGAGAAAAATATTAGCGTAAGTGATTTAAATAATGAATTTGAAAGAGCGTCAGAAACTTATTTAAAAAACATAATGCAATTTACTAAATTACCTTTAGTTTCTCAGGATTTTAAAGCAAATTCGCATAGTGTTATTATTGATTCACTTTCAACTATTCAAACAGACAATGGCTTATTTAAGGTAGTTGGATGGTATGACAATGAATGGGGCTATGCAAATAGAACTTGTGACTTAGTAAGCTTAATTTCATCTAAACTTTAAAATTTATTGTAAAATAGTAATTAATTTAAAAATTATAAAGGAATAAATTTATTATTATGGCGACATCAAAAGAAAAAACTGAACTCAAAAATTTAGAAATTAAAACTACTGGAAATGCAAATGTTGAGACCGGCAGTTGGCGCTTAAAAGGTGGGCTTGCCCAAATGTTAAAGGGCGGGGTAATCATGGACGTCATCAATGCTGATGAAGCAAAAATAGCAGAACAATCAGGAGCAGTAGCAGTTATGGCACTTGAAAGAGTTCCGGCTGACATCAGAAAAGATGGTGGTGTCGCTAGAATGTCTGACCCAAAGATGATAAAAGAAATTATATCTTCTGTATCTATTCCTGTAATGGCAAAATGTAGAATCGGCCACTTAGCAGAAGCTCAAATATTGCAACACCTTGGAGTAGATTATGCAGATGAATCAGAAGTTTTAACACCGGCAGATAATAATTTCCACATTAATAAATGGGACTTTAATATGCCATTTGTATGCGGAGCAACTGATTTGGGTGAAGCTCTAAGAAGAATCGGTGAAGGCGCAGCTATGATAAGGACAAAAGGTGAGGCTGGCACTGGAGATGTTGTGCAGGCTGTTTACCATGCAAGAACTGTTAATACTCAACTTAAAAAAGTTTTAATGCTTGATAATGAAGAGCTTATGACTGAAGCTAAAAATCTTGGCGCTCCATATGAACTGTTGCTTGAAATTAAGAAAATAGGAAGATTGCCAGTAGTCAACTTCGCGGCAGGCGGTATTGCCACACCAGCTGACGCAGCATTGATGATGCAAATTGGAGTTGACGGAGTATTTGTTGGTTCTGGAATTTTTAAATCTGGAGATTCAGAAAAAAGAGCAAAAGCCATTGTACAGGCAACTACACATTATGATGACCCGGATGTGCTTGCAAATGTTTCAGAAGACTTGGGAGAAGCCATGGTTGGAATAAA
>CAYTXB010000063.1:0-4061 GCA_964440895.1 uncultured Dehalococcoidales bacterium | reverse complement strand
AATAATTTGCTATTGAAGCTAATTCTTTTCTAGCTAAATTAATTTCATTTGTATTTTGCTTAACATTATTACTATAGTTTTTAAGATCAATTCCATTATTTTTGAGAATTGTTAAAGGAATGTACACTCTTTCTCGTTTTAGATCTTCGTTAATATCCCTAATAAAGTTGGTTAATTGAAGGGCTATGCCAAGTTCTTTAGAGGATTTAAGTGTATCGGCAAAGTTATTTTTTTTACTGCTTCCATATACATATGCTAAAAAATAACCAACAACAATTGCGCTGCCAAAAACATAATTATCAATTAAATCTTCAATATCATTAAACTCTTTAGGGCTAACATCAAGTTCCATTGCATCAAGAAAAGATTCATAGTAATCCGAAGGTATTGAGTATTTCTTAACAACTTCAGTGAAGCCAGCAAGAAGTATGGGGACATCTTTGGCCAGAGATTCGTCAAATGATTTAGTGTCTAATGCAATTCTATATTTATGTCTCCAATTTTTGAGTAAAGATTTTTTTTCTATGTCACTTATATTAAACGAGTCAACTATTTCATCTGGAAACCTTACAGAGCCATAAACAAGCTCAACCTCATTTCTCATGTATTTTGGCAAAAATCTGGTTACAATAAAAAAACTTGTACTGTGAGTTTTTAAAACTTTTCTTGAATATTTAATTGCAACATTAATCCCATTGTTATCGCTGGAAGGTGAGTTCAGTTTATTGAGGTGGCTTTTTTCATAATCCATCCACTCTTCTGGGGACCATTCTCCCATAAATATATTTTCTTGATCTTTGCTCATAATGTAAATAATTTAATATTATTATCTCATAAACTTAATTCACATTGGAAAGTTTGGTTTAAGTAAATTATATTAATTAATAATAATAGTTAATAAAGGAGGTATAGGATGCTTGAAAGATTTCATGTTCCTACTGATAAAGCGATTTTCATAAAGCCAGATGAAATAAAAAAAGTTGTTTATGATCTATTTATAAAATTAGGACTATCTTCTGAGCACTCAAATAATATTAGTGATGTATTAACTTATGCTGATAAAAGAGGAATTGACAGCCATGGAGTAAGTAATATGTTGAGAATGTATGTTAAGTCCTTTATGGAATCTAAGAAAAATAATTCAAAAAATGGCCTCAAGATTGATCCTAAATGGAAAGTGGTTAGGGATTTTGGCGCAATTTCAAGTATTGATGGTGATGGAGGGCTGGGCTGTGCAATTGCTCCATACGCTATGAAAGAAGCTATAAATAAAGCAAAGAAATTTGGAGTTGGTTCTGTAACTTTATTTAATTCAGGCCATTTTGGCGCTGCAGCTTATTATGCAAATATGGCAGTAGAGGAAAATATGATTGGGTTAGCCACAACAGGAGGGGGCGTGGGGGTTGTGCCTACATTTAGTAGTGAGAAATTAGTTGGCTTGAATCCATTGGCTTTTGGTGTTCCAACTAAGGCCAACCCTCCTTTCATATTTGACGCATCTATGAGTTCAGTTGCTGGCAACAAGATTGAGCTCGCAAAAAGGCTGGGTGTTGATGTTATGCCAGGATGGATATCAGATAAAGATGGAGTCCCCATTATGCAAGACGCGCAAATACCTTCATATGATAACCCAAATGACAAGCCTGGAATATTGCCTTTAGGAGGGACAAGAGAAATTGGGTCTCATAAAGGTTTTGGGCTTGCAGTAATTTTAGAGATTTTATGCGGAGGGTTGTCAAATAATGGATTAGGTCCTTTTAGAAAGAAAAATACTGCTCATCATTTTACTGTTTATAATATCGAAGCATTTGGAGAATTGGATGAATTTATGAGTGATGTTGATCAATATCTTACTAAAATAAAAGATAGTAAGCCTGCTCCAGGATTTGAAGAAGTTTTGTACGCTGGTTTACCAGAAAATAACGAAGAAAAAGAAAGATCTGAAAAAGGAATTCCTTATCATCCTGAGGTAGTAGAGTGGTTTAGGTCAATCACTAGTGAATTAAGTGTAGATTTTAATTATTAGGAGATATTAATGCATTATCAAAATGAAAGAAATTATGGTTGTAGAGTTTCTGATGATTGGCAATTTAGGGGCAATAAAGTAGCAATAATTGAGAATGAAAAAATAAGAGTAATGGTTCTAGTTGATAAAGGTGCTGACATATATTCCTTTGTCCACAAATCTAGTGACACAGATTATATGTGGAGATCAGTTTGGGGTGTAAGAGATACTAGAAAATTTTTAGCATCAACTGGAGATAATTCTTGGGGTGATATTTATGAAGGTGGCTGGCAAACTTGTGCTCCAACAGCTGGAAATAAAAGAAAAGATTATCAAGGGGCTCCAATTGGTCAACACTCTGAAATGAGTACAATGCCATGGGATTGTCAAATCGTTGAGGACAGCCCTGAAAGATGCTCAGTGAAATTTTCGGTAAGAACCTACAGAACACCTTTTTTTATGGAAAAAACACTTTCAGTTAGTAAAAATAGCCCTTATTTAGAGATTGACTACAAATTAACTAATGAGTCTGAAAATGAATCAGATTGTGTTTGGTTGGAGCATATTGTTTTTGGAGATCCGTTTTTAAGTGAAAATTGTCGATTAGATTTGCCTAAATCAAAAATATTTAATTGGAATGATGTTACTTTAGACGGGTTGCCTGATAATAGGTTGAGCCCAGGAAAAAAAGGAGAGTGGCCCTATACAGAGGGACCAAATGGAAAAATTGATATGAGAAAAATTCCACCCAAATCTTCTAAGCTGCAAGATCTTGCAATGTTTCATGAACTGTCTCAAGGATGGTACTCTCTCACAAATACAAATACTAATGTAGGGATTGGTTTATTGTTCCCTAAAAATATTTTTAAGTACGTGTGGAATTGGCAAGTATTTGGTGGTGGGGCAGGATATCCTTGGTACGGACGTCATTACAATTTAGGTTTAGAATTATGCACTAGCCTCCCAGATGGTGACACACTTCCTGACGACAAAGAAAATACCTCATCTATAAAGCTTAAAAGCAAGGAATCTATAATTGCAACTGTAAAGGCAATAACTTTTGAAAGTAATAGTGGCGTAAAAGAAATTAAACAAGATGGCACAGTAATAAATTTGTAGGAGAATCAAATGAAAGCGTTAATATATTACGGAAACAAAGATATTAAATTAGAAAATCATTGGGATGATCCTAATTTAAATGATGAATTTAATGCAATCATTAAAGTGAATTTTACAAGTATTTGTGCCACTGATATAGAAGAATGGCAATTCGGGCCAAATTACATAAACCCTAACGACCCTCCTTTAGTTCATGGGCATGAAATAACTGGAGAAATTATTGAGCTTGGTAAGAATATTAATCATCTTAAAATCGGGGATACAGTTGCAGTTAATAACGTTATTCATTGTAAAAAATGTTTTTGGTGCTTAAATGGCCAAGGAGGCGCTTGTGAAAGTATGAAAGTTGCCGGTTTTGCTTTGGATGGAGGTCTATCAGAATATATGAGGTGGCCATCTTCTCATTTAATTAAAATATCTGATGATATTCCAAAAAAATATGGAGCCTTGATTGAGCCCTCAACTGTTGCAACGCATGCTATTAGAAAGTCTGGTGTTAAACCAGGTGATAATGTAGCTGTTGTAGGTTGCGGTACTGTTGGACTGCTTACTGTTCAAGTCCTTAAAGCGTCTGGTGCTATTGTTACGGCTGTTGATATAAGAAGTGAAAGCCTTGAACTAGCCAAAACTTTTGGCGCCGATTATGTATACGATTCGTCAAAAAATGACTTTGCAGATTACTTGCTTTCAATTACTAGAGGAATAGGGCACGATATTGTATTTGAAACAGCTGGGGCCCAGATGGCTCCAAAAATCTCTATTGATATTACAAGAAGGGGAGGAAAAACAATACTTGTTGGCATATATTCTAAAGAATTGACTATGAATTTTAATGATATTGTTTTCTTTGAAAAAGAAGTTATTGGCACCATTGGCTCTTCCCCTGGAGATATGGAAGCTGCAGTAATGTTGTTAAATCAAGGAAAAATAGACCCTT
>CAYTXB010000062.1:0-4070 GCA_964440895.1 uncultured Dehalococcoidales bacterium | reverse complement strand
TAATATTAGTATTATTTATTAGGGAACATATTATTTTGAAAAACATAACTAAAGAAAATATAAATACTGCTTTTTTTGATATGAATGGCCAGATATCTATAATGTTTATGGCAACATTTTTATTAAGTACAATTTTATGATTATGAAAAAATTTATTTTAGGAATTTCCGGAGGAAGCGGAGGCAGGTATTCTGTTTCAGTTTTAAAAGGAATTATTGAAGCTGGCCATAAATGTTATCTTGTTACATCAAAACCAGGAAGAAGAATATTATCTCTAGAGACAGATTTAAAATTAACTGGAAATGCTGATAAAGACAAAAAGCTTCTATTAGAAAAATTTAAGTTCGATGAAAATTTATTAGATGTTATTGATGAGAATGATGTAGGGGCCAGTATTGCAAGTGGCTCTTTCAGGACAAGCGGCATGGCAATAGTTCCTTGCTCTACAGGCTCATTGGGTAGTTTGGCAAATGGAATTTCTAGAGGACTAATTGAAAGAGCTGCAGATGTGTGCATTAAAGAAAGGAGAAAATTAGTTATCGTCCCCAGAGAAACGCCATATAGCCTGATTCATTTAGAAAACATGACAAAATTAACAAATGCTGGAGCTATTATTTTACCAGCTTCACCAGGTTTTTATAATTTACCTCAAACTATTGACGATTTAATTAATATGATTTCATCAAGAGTTTTAGAAAAATTAGGTATTGAATCTGAAAATTTAAAAGAATGGAAGGGTGAGTAATTGTCATCCAATTTCAGAGAATTTATAAACGATCTTGAAAATGAAGGTGAGCTGCACAGGGTTAAGGTTGAAGTTGACCCTGAATTAGAAATAACCGAAATAGCAATACGAGCCCAAAAAGAAAACAAACCTGCAATACTTTTTGAAAATGTAAAAGGTTCAAGTTATCCACTTGCAATAAACACATTTGCAAGTGACAAAAGAATTGAAATAGCATTAGGACAAAATCCAGAAGAAATTGGAAATGAATTACTTAATTTTATTGAAGCATTAAGGCCTCCAAAAATTAAGGAAATTTTTAAACAGCGAAAAACTATTAAAAGATTCTTAGCATTTCCTCCTAAAAAAATGTCTAATAGGCTACCTAATCAAATTGTTGAAAACGGATTAGATGAATTACCTGTTTTAAAATGCTGGCCTGAAGATGGTGGAAAATTTATTACTTTACCTTTAGTACAAACAAATGATCCTGTTACCAATATACCTAATTTGGGAATGTACAGGCTACATGTCTATGACAAGAAGTCTACTGGAATGCATATGCAAATCGGAAAAGGTGGCGGTTACCATTACCAAGAAGCTGAAAAATTAAATAATAACCTTCCTGTAGCAGTAACAATTGGCGGAGATCCAGTCCTTACAATTGCATCAATAATGGCTCTTCCTGAAGGGGTAGGAGAATTAGAGTTTGCAGGATTAGTAAGAAAAAAAAGAACAAGGCTATCAAAATGTAAAACAATAAATTTAAAAGCACCTTCGACCGGAGAATTTCTTCTAGAGGGTTATTTAAAACCATTTGAGAGAAAATTAGAAGGGCCTTTTGGGGATCACTTCGGGCACTATTCTGAAGCAGGTGACTACCCAATATTTCATATAAATAATGTATACGCCCGAAAAGATGCAATCTATCCTGCAACTGTTGTAGGTAAGCCTCCACAAGAGGACAAATATTTAGGAGATTGTACTCAAAGTATTTTAAAGCCCCTAATTAAAGTAATTCATCCTGAAGTTCATGATTTGTGGGCTTATTATGAAGCTGGTTTTCATAGTTTTCTTGTGGTATCTACAGAGAATAGATATGCAAGAGAAGCTTATAAAACTGGTTTATCCATACTTGGTCTTGGTCAACTATCACTAACAAAAGTCATGATATTAGTTGATAAGGAAGTAAATGTTAAAAATAGGGGCGAAGTACTTGAGCAGATAAGGAAAAATTTTGATCCTATAGATTCAATAATGCTTATATCACAAGCACCGACTGACACTCTAGATTTTACTTCAAAAAAAACTCACCATGGAAACAAATTAGTTATAAATGCCACAACAAAGAGTGATAATATAAAACTAGTCCCACCTGCAATTCCAGGTGACTTTAGAGCAATTGATAGCAGGATAATCAAATGGAAAGTTTTTAAAAACACTCTTTTGGTTGTTAGTGTGGAAAAAGATGGAAGTGATGTAATTAAAAAAATTATAAACAATCCTCTAATTTCAAATTTGAAAATGGTCGCTGTTGTTTCAAAAGATATTGATCTAGAAAATGATATCGAGGTTATGTGGGGAATATTTACAAGATTTGACCCAGGAGACGATATATATTTTGAAAATCAAGAATTTATTGGTGCAGTTCCTAAGTATTCAGGAATAATGGGAATTGATGCGACATGGAAGGGTGGATATCAGAAAACTCTTGAAATGGATGATGCTATAATTAATAAGGTTAATGAAAAATGGGAAACTTACTGGAAATAGATAATTTAATTTCAAAAGACAAGAAATTAAATAATATTTGTGAAAAAATTCAAAAAGGCAAAAGATTAGATTTCCAAGACGGCATTGATCTTTTCAACACCTCAGATATACATACGCTTGGAAAATTAGCCGATTTTAAGAAAAGACAGGTTTCAGGAGACAAAGTTTACTTTGTGCTAAATAGGCATGTCAATCCAACAAACATTTGTGTATTGAGTTGCAGTTTTTGTGATTTTGCTAAAAAGAAGGGTGACGAAGATGCATATGAAATGACTGTAGATGAAATATTAAATAACATAGATGACGAAATGCATGAAGTTCATATGGTAGGGGGTCATCATCCTACTTGGAAATTTGAATATTACATTGAAATAGTTAAATCAATAAGAGAAAAACACCCTGACCTTCATATAAAAGGTTTTACAGCGGCTGAGATAGATTATTTTCATAGACGATGGAAAATTGATCCGGAAGAATCATTATCAAGATTAAAAGAAGCAGGGCTTACATCAATGCCAGGTGGTGGGGCAGAGGTATTTTCTCCACGAGTTCATAAATTATTACTTCCTGGAAAGTCAAAGGCATCTAGATGGCAAGAAATACATAAGATTGCCCATAAACAAGGCATAAAATCTAATTGCACGATGTTATATGGACATATTGAAACGATAGAGGAAAGAGTGGACCATTTTATTCAATTAAGAGATTTGCAAGACGAAACTAATGGATTTTTGGCTTTTATCCCACTTCAATACCAAACTGGTACTACTCAGCTAACTGACAGCCCGGCGACACCAATTGACGATTTAAAGATGATTTCAATTGCAAGACTGATGCTTGATAATATAGATCACATTAAATCTTATTGGGTAACTATAGGAGAAGAAACAGCATCAATAGGTTTAAATTTTGGAGCTGATGACCTTGACGGGACAATAGTTAAGGAGAACATAATGCATGCAGCTAAAGCAAATTCACCTGGCGGATTAGCAAGAGATAAAATGATATATCTAATTAAAGAGGCAAGGAAGCTGCCAGTTGAAAGAGATGCACTTTATAATGAGGTAGAAATCTACAATGACTAAGATTGGCGAGATGCCATATCTTAATTCAGAAATTTTTTACTTAAATAGGATATCTGATTTTAATTACATTAATTTAACTCCAAAAAAAATGGGAGTAGCAATTTCGGAAATGAAAATTAATGCTGGACCAATTTCTTTAGTTGATTTTTTTAAGACCGACAATTTAAATCTTCTAAATAATTATTGTGTTGCGACGAAAAAATCGGCGAATAGTGTTTTTTTATTTTCAGAAAAAAAGATTGATGATATTGAAGATATTTATATCACTAATGAAACATCAACATCAGTAAAGTTATTAAAAACACTTAATCATTTTTATTGGAAAAATAAACAAATTGTTTATCAAAAAAATCCCATGAATTGCAAATCAAAATTAATTATAGGGGATTCTGCACTCAAAATGTTAAATAATAGTGATTTTAAATACAAATATGATTTAGGGCATGAATGGAATAATTTAACAGGACTGCCATTTGTTTTTGCATTAT
>CAYTXB010000061.1:0-4092 GCA_964440895.1 uncultured Dehalococcoidales bacterium | reverse complement strand
ATTTAGTTGGCGGCACTCAAACAGTTACACTTGGTGATATAGAGGCAAAAAAAAGAAAAACTCAGAAAACTATTTTAGAACGAAAACACGACCCAACTTTTACAATAGTTGTTGAAATTGTTGATAGAAATACAGTTTCAGTTCATAAAAACGTTGCCAGAAGAATTGATGACATTCTTCGAGGAAGAAAAGTTTCTGGAGAAAAAAGATGGATAGAAAATGGCGAAGTAAAAGTTAAACTTCCTGAAATAATAAAGGATGTACACAAGAGCGCAAGGCCAACCACCATATTATATCCTTTTGGAATTTCGAAAACTCCATTAGAAACACTCATTAAAGAAACAAATGCTGATGTAAAAGTAACTTCAGACGAATCAAAGGCAAACATATTTGTAACAACAAAGTCTCATTACTTAAGAAAACCTAAATCGTTATCAAATGCTTTAAATTTAGGAATTCCTGTTCATGTTCTAAAAAGAAATTCTAAAGAACAAGTTAAAAGATTTTTAGAAAAATTTTCTGGAAAAATTAAAGAAAATTATAATGAAAGTATAAATGGAAATTATTCTGCATTTTCTCATAACACTGAAGTAACAATAGCTTTAGAGGAACTTAAATTCGCAGTTCAGAAACTTAATGATGGCGAAAATAGGATAGAACTTAATGCTCAAAATTCTTTTATAAGAAGATTGCAACATAAAGCTGCAGCTAAGGAAGGTATTAATTCTGTAAGTGTTGGAGAAGGTCAATATAGAAGAGTAGTTCTTGAAAAAGTTTGGTGAGATGTCATTTTTTATTTCTATAGAAGGTTTCGATGGTACTGGAAAATCAACTCAGTCTAAGCTACTTAAAGACGGATTAGACAAAGTGAATATAAATTCAATTGTTGTTAGAGAACCTGGCAGTACAAATTTTTCTGAAAAAATTAGAACTATTATTAATGAAAACACTGAAATTGAAACTATGACAGAATTATTGCTGTTTCAGACTTCCAGAACAGAATTAGTTAGTAAAGTAATAAAACCTAATCTTAAACAAGGAAAAATAGTTATTACTGATAGATACACAGACTCGTCAATTGCTTACCAAGGTTACGGAGGTGGAATAGATATTGAATTAATAGAAAATTTAAATAAAATTTCAACATCTGGATTATCACCTAATTTAACTTTTCTTTTAGACATGGACGTAAAAAATTCCTTAGGCAGAGCGATTAAAAGAAATAATTCAGAAAACGAACAAATTGATAAATTTGAAAATAAAGACTTTAGTTTTCATGAAAAAGTTAGAAATGGATTTAATCAAATATTGAAAAAAAATGAAGACAGAATAGTAAAAATTGACGCATCTGAAGAAATTGAACTTATTTCAAAAAAAATACTTAATATAACTTTGGAAAAAATTAATGAGGCTGTCTAAATTTATTTCATCTTCTGGGTACGCTTCTAGAAGAAAATCAGATTTACTGATTGAAAATGGATTTGTAATAGTAAATAACGAGGTTTGTAGAGATTTCTCAACACAGATCAAAGAAGGTGACGAAGTAATTGTTGAAAACACGAAAATTACATTGCCAGGCCCAAAAATATTTTCATTTTATAAGCCAAAAAATTGCCTATGCACTTCTAACGATCCTTCAGGAAGAAAAACAATATACGACACCCTTGACCCGAAATATAAAAATTTAATCTCAATTGGAAGATTAGATTATAAAAGCGAAGGGCTTCTTTTATTAACCAATAATGGTGAAATCTCAAGATTCTATGAACTTCCAAAAAATAAAATATATAGAACATACAATGTAGACCTTATTGGTGATTTTAAAAATTCAAATTTAAAAGATATGAGGTCTGGTATTAAATTTAAAGGCATAAGGTACGGAGGAATTATTGCTAAATTAATTAAAATTAAAGGCGAAAGATTCACTCTTGAAATGTTACTTACAGAAGGGAAAAATAGAGAAATCAGGAATATAGCAAAATATTTTAAATGGAATGTGTTGAAACTAAAAAGGATCCAGCATGGAGAATATAAATTGTCTAATTTAAAACCTGCTGAAATAAAAGAGGAGAAATTAAGTGAAAAAATTTTGAATCTTGTAATAAAAACTAATGAATAAAAGAATAAAAATAGATAAAAGCTGGTTGATTCATATTGATTCAGAGTTTAAAAAAAGTTATATGATTGATATAAAAAAAAACCTTATCAACCTAAAAAAAGCAGGAAGAATAATTTACCCTAAAAATAACGAAATTTTTAATTCTATAAATTTAACAAAGTTCGAAAAAACCAAGGTTGTTATTATTGGACAGGATCCTTACCATGGCGAAGGACAAGCACATGGCCTATCATTTTCAGTGAAAGAGGGAATTACAATCCCCCCTTCCCTTTTAAATATTTTTAAAGAAATTGAATCCGATACAGGCATATCCGTTGATAAAAAAAATGGTGATTTAACAAGGTGGGCAACCCAAGGTGTATTGTTATTAAATTCGTTACTAACAGTAGAAAAAGGTAATCCTTTATCACATAAAAATTTTGGCTGGGAATTTCTAACTGACAGACTAATACAAATTCTTAGTGAAAAAAGAAAGAGATTAGTATTTATTCTTTGGGGATCCCACGCTAGGTCAAAAAAAAATTTAATTGATCCAATAAACAACTTAATTATAGAATCTGCACATCCTTCACCCTTGTCTGCTCACAGAGGATTCATTGGAAGTAAGCCATTTTCGAAAACAAACAATTATTTAATCGAGAATCATTCCAATCCAATAAATTGGTCATAATTGATATAATAATTTTATGAAATTATTACTAAGAAAAATTTTAATATTCCCAATTTTAATTTTCATTGTTTTTCCTGTGGGAGTTTTTACAGGGATTTATGTTTCTATTAAAAGAAAATTAGGATAGTTTCTTCACCATTTTAATATGCTCTAACCCTGCTTCTATATATACAGATCCTTTTTCAAAGTAACCCAGATTCCTATAAAATTTTAGTGCAGATGTTTGGGCAGATATCTCAATAGCACCAACATTCAAATCAATTAAATATTGATGCAATTTATCCATTAATTTTGATCCAAAACTTAATTTTCTTTTACTTTTTTTTATACATACTCTTTGAATTTTAAATTTATTTTTTTCGTACTTCACTATTCTGGCAGTCCCTATACATTCACCATTGTCTTCAAGAATAAAATGCACAGAATCTGAATTTAAATTATCGTAAGTATCAAATTCTTCTTCAATAGGACAATTTTGCTCAAAAATAAATACTTCTATTCTTAATTCAAATATTTTTAAAAAATCTTTCGGCTCATCTATTTTTCTTATAATTAAATTCATATATTAAGATTTCTTCTTTTTTGTATAATTAGGTTATGAAATTAAATCAAGAAAATAAAGACGAAATTTTAGAAAGAATAATAGACCTCGAAAAAAAAGTTTCAATAATTGATCAAAAATTAAATTCAAATACTAGTATTAAAAATGCTGATCAAAAAAAATATGAAATGAATTTAACTTCTGGCAATATAAATTTTCTAAAAATTTTATCTATTATTGTTTTAGTTTTTTTTATTGCTTACTGGTCTTTAAGAATTATAAATAATTAAATTCAGTTTCTTGCTTTACATTAGAAGACAAGCTTTTATGAGCAGGACAATTAAGTGCAGACAGTTCAAGGTTTCTTCTGTGTTCTTCCGGCACTTCATCATGGAAATTTATAACCATTTTTAGTTTAGCAACTCTTCTGGGTTTAAGGTTCATTTCTTTTTTTACAGAACAAGTCACCTTTCCTAATTCAATCCCAAATTGATCAGCTGCAATTCCCATTGTTGTAACCATGCATGATCCAACAGACACAGCTAATAGGTCAGTAGGTGAAAAGGTTCTACCTTTGCCTTTATTATCTAATGGTGCATCTGTAATTATTTTTGAATCTGTTGCTGAGTGAATAACTTCAGTCCTTAAATCGCCTACTAATTCAATTTCATATTGATTTTGCATATTCTCCTCTTATTACTCCCTAATAATTAAATCTTCCTTTATTGATACCCCTAAGCCAGGAGTATTAGGAACATCTAT
>CAYTXB010000060.1:0-4100 GCA_964440895.1 uncultured Dehalococcoidales bacterium | reverse complement strand
ATACCAGACTTTCAAGAGTCTGTGGATGTTGAAATTAATAATGATGATCTAAAAATAGAAGCATTTAAAGCTAGTGGGGCAGGAGGTCAAAGCGTTCAAAAAAATTCATCTGCTATAAGACTTACTCATAAGCCTTCTGGAATAGTTGTTTCAGTCCAAAATGAAAGATCTCAATCTCAAAATAAAAATATTGCATTACAAATTCTCAAATCTCGGTTAGTAGATCTAGAAAATATAAAAAATAAAGAAAAAGAAAATGAGCTTAAAGGCGAATTTGTTTCTGCAGAATGGGGAAATCAAGTTAGAAGCTATGTTCTGCACCCTTACACATTAGTTAAAGATATTAGGTCAGGATTTGAAATGTCTGATGTCCAAAAAGTGCTTGATGGAGAAATAGATCAATTATTATTTGAATTTCTTAAATTCACCAAGAAATCCCAAAAATAAATTTAACATATATAATTAACATATTATCAACAATCAAAAAATTATTTATGTTTATCAAAAGAAAAATTACTTTATTATTAACAACAGCTATTTTATCTACACTAATATTTGCATGTTCTGAATCAAATCAAGATGAACTTATGACTTCAAACCAAGAAATTGGCGAAGAAAAAAGTAGTATTGCGCCGTCACTTAAAGATAATGACGGAAATTCATCAGAAACCTCAGGTGGAACATTGAAAAGATTATGGGGAGACCCACCAACATTAGACCCTCATTTAGTTACAGACACTACTTCTGCTGGATTGGTTGTAGAAATGTTTTCTGGGCTAGTTAGTTTAAATTCAGAATTAGAAATTGTGCCTGATTTAGCTGAAAGTTGGAATGTTAGTGAAGGCGGAACCCAATATACTTTTAATTTAAGAGATGATATCAAGTTTTCTGATGGATCGAGTGTGACAGCAAGAGATTTTATTTATTCATTTAATAGGGCTGCAAACCCAGAGACTGAATCACCAGTAGCTGAATTGTACTTGGGAGATATTGTAGGAGCGCAAGATGTAATTGATGGTATTGCATCTGAAATAAGTGGAATTAAACTTATTGATGATAAAACTTTGCAAATTAATATTGATTCACCAAAAGCATATTTTTTGGCAAAACTAACTTATCCTACTGCCTATGTCCTTAAAGAAAGCAATGTAAGTGCTGGTGAAAATTGGACTGACAGTCCAGTTGGAACAGGTTCATTTCAATTAGAAAGATATGATTTAGGTCAAATTTTAATTCTCAAAAGAAATGATTATTATTGGGGCGATTTAGCCAAACTAGATAGGGTTGAATTTAATCTTGCTGGTGGAGTTCCAATGGCAATGTATGAAAATGGCGAAATAGATATAACTGGTGTTGGATTAGCTGATTTAGAAAGAGTTCAAAATCCTAGTGATCCGTTGAATAATGATTTAGTTATGGTTCCGCCATCTTTCACAATTAATTATATAGGGTTTAATGTATCTATGCCTCCCTTCGACGATCCAAATTTTAGAAAAGCTCTGAATTATGCTGTTGATAAGCAGTTAATAGCTTCATCAGTATATTCAGACCTTGTTAGACCTGCTTATGGAATTCTTCCTCCAAATTTTCCAGGATTTTCTAGTGACATAAAAGGCCTAGATTATGATCCTGACAAAGCACTAAGATTTCTTGAGCAGTCAAAATATGCTGATCCTGAATCAAGACCTCCAATTGTTGTAACTATTCCTGGCACAGGAGGATCTCCTAGTTTAGATATGGAAGTAGTTGCTGATATGTGGGATAGAATTTTAGGAGTGCAAATTGAGATTCAACAAGTTGAATGGGCAACTTATCTTCAAGATCTTCATAGAGAGAGGTTGCAAGTTTGGGGAGGTTCTGGATGGCAAGCAGATTATCCAGACCCACAAGACTTTATTGACATATTATTTCATTCTGAAAGTAAAGGTAACCATGGAATGTATGGAAATGCAGATGTAGATAAATTGCTTGAAGAAGCAAGAACAGACCAAGATCCTTTATCTAGATTTAGTAAATATAACAAGGCTGAGCAAATGATTATTGATGATGCACCTTGGCTTCCAATGTGGTTTGACCAAGAAGGTATGGCATTGATAAATTCAAGAGTTAAAGGTTTTGAGTTTACTCCTTTAATTGTGCCAAAATTGAAAAACGTTTATATTCAAAATTAAAAAAATGTAGTTTTGATTTTTTACGCTTTTAAAAGAATATTATGGGTACCATTTGTGATGCTTATCATCACACTAATAGTTTTTATTCTTGGGCATTATGGGCCTGGTGACCCAGTTGAGGTTATGCTTGGCAACAATTATACAGAGGAACTAGCTGATTCTATACGTGAAAAAAAAGGTCTTAATGATCCGCTTTTTATTCAGTATTTTAGATATGTTTCTGATTCTATAACTGGTGATTTTGGTGAGAGTTATAAATACCCTGGAAAGACTGTATTTGAATTATTGTCACCTAAATTAATAGTGTCATCTAAATTATTTTTAATATCTATTATCATTTCAACTTTTTTTGGAATACCATTAGGGTTTTATGCTGCTATGAAGCAAGGAACTCCTGCAGACCCTGCAATTGTTTCTATGACATTAATACTGTATGCTATGCCAGTTTTTTTAACTGCTCCATTATTGATTATTATCTTTGCTTTAGAGTTAGGGTGGGTTCCAGTTTCAGGTTGGGGTGGAATATTCGATAAAAGAGCTATATTGCCTGCAATAACAGTGGGTTTGCCGGGGATTGCAGTTATAGCTAGGCTAATGAGAGCAAGTACTTTAGATGTGCTGGGACAGGAATTTATAACTTTTGCAAAAGCAAAAGGTGTTGATACGTTTTCTATAAATTTTAAACATGTTGGCAGAAATGCTATTTTACCTGTTGTAACAGTATTGGGTTTATCATTTTCTGGAATGTTAGGTGGTGCACTTATTGTAGAATTAATTTTTGGAATCCCTGGTGTTGCGAGGTTTGCATTAGATGCAATTTTTTCAAGAGATTACCCTATTATTATGGCTCTAACTTTAATCGGTACAGCATCACTCGTTGTGGCAAATTTAATTGTAGATATATTGTATGTTTTTCTAGACCCAAGGATTAAGTATTCAAATGATAATTAAGAAAAAATCAAATTCTTTATCTTCTTCCCCATTTAAAGAAGGATTAAAATCATTGCTTCAAAAAAAAGTTGCTCTTACAGTAATTATAATATTAAGCGCTGTTTACTTGGCAGGGATTTTTTCTCCTCTAATAGCACCTTATTCTTATTCTGAAACAAACTTATTAAATACTCAGAGCAGCCCTTCTTGGGAGCACATTTTTGGCACAGATAGGCTTGGTAGAGATATTTTTACTAGAATTATTTGGGGGATTCAAACAACAGTAATAATTACATTTGTAGGTTTAGTGACAGGAAGTTTAATTCTTGGAGTGAGTTTGGGTTTGATAGCAGGTTATTTTAGGGGGAGGGTTGATGCATTTATTACAAGGATTGGTGAAATCCTTGCTGCATTTCCTGATATTCTGCTGATAATCATTCTTGCTGCTACTCTAAGACCAAGAATTGTTGACTTAACTAGAAAATTTGAAGACTTTACGGGTATAAATGGAATTGTATCAAGTGGAATAGTTGATTTTGCTGTAATTGGAATTGCGCTGCTTCCGCTAAGCTGGTTTGGAATGATGAGATTGGTAAGAGGTCAAGTTTTATCTGTTAGTCAAAGAGAATATGTCCAGGCTGCTAAAATTGCAGGTGCTTCAAATGCTAGAATTTTATTTAGGCACATTCTTCCAAATGTAATAGGACCTATTATTGTGTCTGCGAGCTTTGGGTTAGGTGCTGTTGCTGGGACAGAAGTATTTCTAAGTTTTTTGGGTTTAGGTGTTCAACCACCACACCCGAGTTTAGGTATAATGATTGCTGATGTATCTGGTAGAGGTTCATCAAGCGTATCAGTTTTAGTCAATCACCCCGAGCAGATACTTGCTCCAGTTGCTGTGGTATGGATTTTAATTTTTTGTTGGAATTTACTGGGAGACGCTTTAACTGATATATTCAATCCTAGATCAAAATAAATTATGAATTTAAATACTTTTGG